>CAJXJV010000123.1 GCA_913055135.1 uncultured Desulfurobacterium sp.
CAGAATCCTTTGAAAAGGCTAATCCTTATGAAGAAACTCTTTTGAAGCTAATTAAGTGCGCTTACAAAGAGGATATTCCTCCCGGTTACACGGCAAAGGAAGTTAACAGAATAGTTAAGGACTACCGGAACCTTGAAGTAGCACTTAAAAGAGTTTACATAGGAGATTCTTTCAGAGTTTACGAGTACATCCTTACAGCTAAATCGCCAGTTAACCTTACAGAAGCACAATTCCTGAAGCTGGTCAATAGTCCATTGGCTATTTCCATAGTAAAGCCTTCCCTATCAAAAGGCGAAGTTACAAGACTTTTTATAGTAGCGAGGAACTAAAATGAGTGAGAAGAAAAAGAAAGAAAAGAAACCTCAAAATCCCGTTAAACTGGATGAACAGAAAAGAAAGAAAACTGCTTTTATCGTATTTTCAGGTCTTTTGATAGTTATTGCAGCTGTTGTCTGGAATATCTGGCATACCAGACAGGCTCAATTTGAAAGGATGAAGAAAAAGAGGGAAGCTCAATCAGTGATTAAAACGAAAGATGTAGATGTTATAAAAGAAACGTGGCTTTCTAAGGAGTCTGCAAAGGTAAAAGAGCTTGAAAAACAACTTGAAGAACTTCAGAAGAAGTTAAATCAAAATCAAGAACAGAAAGCTTCACCAGGGCAGATACCTCCTCAGAACTTCCAGAATCAGCCTCAACAGGTGAACTATTTTCAAAGCAATCTACTCCAGATGAAAAGAATGAAAAGAAAGAAGATTCACGTCCCGGAAATCAAAAGCAACAAATAGGCAATAGGAGTGGAGAGCCAAACTACGGTTATCCACCCCCTCCTCCATTCCCGAACTATTATGGACAGAATCAGGATAAGAAAAAGGACTTTGGACCAAGACCTATAACCGACGTTATAGCCGTTGTTGGGAAAGAGGAAGTTCAGGAAGTAGAGGAAAAGGAAGAGAAACAGGAAAAACAGGAGACGAATACTGTTGAAATTCCTGCAGGTTCTTTTGTTAAAGCAATTCTTCTTTCTGGGCTTGATGCTCCAACTGGCGGAAAAGCCAGATCAATGCCGTATCCGGTACTTATGCGTGTAATAGACAAAAGCATTCTCCCAAATAAGTGGCAGGCAGACATAAAAGACTGCTTCATGATAGGAGAAGGAATAGGAGAGCTCTCCTCAGAGAGAGTGTTTATAAGAGTACATACTCTTTCCTGTGTTACAGAGAGTGGAAAGACCTACCAGAAAAAGATAAAGGCTTATGTATCTGGAGAAGATGGAAAAGTAGGCTTAAAAGGTAGAGTTGTCAGTAAACAGGGAGCTTTACTTGCAAGGACTTTAGTGGCAGGTTTTCTTGAAGGAATGGCTAAAGCCTTTGCTCAGCAGAACACAATTGTTTCCGTGTCTCCATTAGGACAGACCCAAACCATAGATACTTCAAAAGCAACTCAGATTGCAGCAGTTCAGGGTTTATCAAGTGCTACCAAAAAGCTCGCCGATTTCTACATGAAGCTGGTGGATCAAACCTTTCCTGTTATAGAAGTCAATGCTGGCAGAAAAGTTGACGTTGTATTTCTGTCAGAAGTCAAGTTCGGAGAAGGGAAATGAAAAAGATTCTGCTGTTAATTCTTATAACAGTAGTCACTTCAAGCTGTTCTTTTACGAAGATTTTGCTTCCTTACGAGGAACAACCTTTATGTGCTAAAGGTGTTGGGAAAGGATATTGCGGAAGTGTAAGCGATGTTTATAAAGAATCCTTAAAAGAGGAGGTCGAGAGTGAACGATGAAGTAAAAGCTTTCCTTTTCAAGCGGGTGGTAGGACATCTTGAGGAAGCTTACAAGAACTTCATGAGCCTTGAGCCACTTCTTAACCCTGAAGAAATAGAAAAATTGGATTTCTGGAACAGAGCGAAAAAGATCCATTCCGTAAAGAAAGAAATGAGAGACGTTGCTAAGGAGATGTATTCCGATGGAAACAGTCTCTAAATGGAAAGAAAAAGACCAGGGATTTTCTCCCTGGTTCTACCTGTTTATAGTCGTCAGCTTTACAGTTCTTTTTCCCCAATCAGCTCCAGAGCTTTTAACGGAAAAACCGTTGGCTTATTCTCTAATTACCCTTTTCAGCGGCACGGCACTTATCCTTTTCTTCAGGAAAATTATTTCAGACAAAACTTTTCAGACTTTAGCTCTTGCTTATTTCCTTTGTGTTCTGAAAAATTTTTTTCTTTCAGACGAAATCCTGTTAGGTACCGTGTTAACAATTCCTGGAATAGCTTTTGTGTGGAATGCTAAACGTATCATTCCTACTTTTTCCAGCTTTACAAATAGCATAGATGAAAGGGAGTTTGAAGGAAAGGCTTTAAAGAAGTTTTTTATCCCTCTTCTGTTTTCAGCCGTGCTTTACCAGTTTCTTCTTCCATTTGGACCAGCAGGACAGTTAAAAACTGGAATCTTACTATCTGAGGAGCAGTTCGTTACGGAAGAAGATGGGAGCTCCGGATTACAGATAGATGAGCTCATAAAGGAAATTCAGAAAGATAAACAGGTTAAAAGGAATGTTATTGAAAAGGATAATTAAGGTTATTGGGATTCTGAGGTTATTCGATTTTCAAAGTTATTCAGGATTTAAAGGTTTCAGGGAAAGGTTTAAAAGGCAAGGTTTAAAAAGGATTTCAGGTTTTGGGGAAGGTTTGAGGGAAGATGGGGTTTTAGCAGTTATTGAAAATGAGTTATTTGAAAATCTGTCATTAAGGAGGTTTAAAGGATGAAAAAGTATCTAATGTTAGCAGTTGCTGGACTATTGTTTGGAGTACAGGGAGCAAAGGCAGAATGCAACGATGAACTTGTAAAGGCTTGCAGTAGTGGAACACATGAGAAAATGTGCAAAGAGCAGAAAAGTCTTTACTATCTTTATGTACTATCAAAGTTTAGCCCCGTTACAGCTAAAACCTTTGGAGAATGGCTAATTAACCACAATGTAGATATATGCCAGAAGAACCTTGACCAAATATCTTCTTTATTTCTCAAAGCAACAAGAGACAAAGAATTTATAAGAACTCTTATACTGAAACTTGATCCACAGATTTCTTCAGAGGAAGCAGAAAAGACAGCTACAAAACTTTCAGGATGAAGAACCGCTTACATTGTTGCTGGAGGTGAATAATGGACATGCAAGAGTACATAGAAAACTTCTTAGCTGCATATTTCTTTTTTGGGGTTCCTTTCCTTTTTTATACCAGTTGGAAGATTATGAGTCAGAAAGAAAAGGAAAAGCAGAAGAATTGTTCCCGTATCCACCAAGTACCAGTTGACCCGAAATCGGACACGGAGTTTCTGCAAAACGAATTACAAAGAGAGCGAGAGGTGGTTCACAAAGACTTACATTTCTTTAGAAGAAGTAGAGAAGATAGCCACAAAATTTCAGACAAAATATCTACCACGAAAGAAAATAGGAGGAATTTCTATGAAAAGGAATAACAATCGGAAATCCCTATTTATCTCTATCCTGCTTTTCCTTGTGGTAAGTTTTGCTTCCTCATGTTACGATGAGAGTGAAGAAAAGAAACAGGAGATAAGATGTGGAATTCGCATAACAAATGAAATTCCTCTCTGCAAAGAAATTATTCTCAAACCAAACGAAGCCACATGCGCGGTCAAAGATAATGTTACATTAGAAGGAAAAGCTCCCGTTCATTGGAAAACAAACACAAAAATAACAGTTAAAAAAATAGACGTAAAAGTTACTCTTCCAACAGCTAAATGGGAAAATGCAGCAGGACATTATCAGCATTTAAGTGAACTGGAAGCTAAAGAGTACATAATTGGAGAAAAAGGATTTAAAGAAGCAAAAGAAATAGTAAAAGAACTCAACAAAGCCATAAGAGAAGGGAAAGTCAAAATTTCAGTTAACGCTGGTGAATGTGGAGATAAAAGATGTGTAAAGATTGACTTATCATTTCCTGAACCATATGTAGAAAAGCTATACAGATATTATTACATTAGCGACTACCCTCTGATTATGATTACTTACAAACTGGGAGGGGTAAAATATGAAGACATCTTCTTGCTTAGGGAATAAATGACCTGGAAAACTTTTCCTTAATGTTCCTCAATTGTCAAATTCTCACATGAGGAAGCAGAAAGGAAAGCTACAAAACTTGTAGGATCTTGCCAGTGAAAATAGGAGAAAACCACTATGGAAAAGCTCTTCAACCAACTAATCAACCAAAGAGTAGCGGTAGAAGATGAAGTCCCCGCAAGTAATACACAAAAAGCCTTAATAGAAAATCTTTTAAAAGAGATTGAACGCCTTATTTGGGAACTAACCGAAATCAGAGCAACTCTCAAACTTCCAGAGTCTCTAAATAAAAAGGGAGCAGAAAAGCTCTTCCTCTATCTCCAAGAAGTAAAAAAGAAACTGGAAAAGCTTGAAGAATTTCCTGCATATCAGGAAATAGAAGATAAAGATGTGATAAAAGCATTTACGGACGTTAACATCAAAAAAGTATCAAGGAGAAAAAAGTGAACATCGCAGATAAACAATTCAATTGCAAATGGAAGGATAAAGACTCTCTGGTAACAACTCTTATCGGCTATGGAAATCCTTTAAGTGTTGAACTTGTAGGAGACGAAGCATTCAAGTTTCTTTCAGCTCTGGAGCTGGGATTCTTTGGAGTGTTGAAGAAGAATCCAAGTAGCGATAGAAGGGAAAGTCTGAATAAGGTTACATGTCAGGGAACTAATGGATATGTGGTAATTTTTAATGAACTCAGAAATGCAGTTCCCAATGTTGCGGTGAGGCTTGGAAATGAGCAGAGAAGGGAGATTATCTACCTTCCGA
>CAJXJV010000124.1 GCA_913055135.1 uncultured Desulfurobacterium sp.
TGCTTGGAGTACAAAGATAAGTACTCCTCAATATCCTTAGGAGTATCTTCCCAGGCTTTTTTCCATCTCAAGACAAAGTCAAGGAGAGACTTCTGCTCGCTCACATAACTTTCCCTTGTGGAGTAACTAAGTTCCGATACAACTATTACAGGAGTTAGCCTGGGTTTTATAATCTTCCTCAATTCCTCAAGATATTCATTTCTTAAAACTATACAGCCATTTGTACTGTGCGGAGGTCTGTTCGGGTTATCTGTTCCATGAATCCAGATTCCATGCCCGTTTCTTTTGAGAATTTTTCTGTCAAGAATATTTGGATAGTTTAAAGGATAAGCTCCTATTCCGTACATTTTCGGCAGATTAGTCTTCCAGTAGAGAGGAAAGTAAATCCCTTCGGGGGTTCTGAGGTCTCCCTCTTCTAATTTGTCTCCCGGCCTTTTTCCTGTTATACATGGAAATTTCTTTTCAATGAATGGAACACCTTTGTTGATTCCCACCACATAGAGAACCTCTTCTGTTTTATCAACAACAATTGCCTTTGTCGATTCAGGAAGGAGAAGAACGTTAGACACTATCTCCTCAGGATAGAGCTTTTTGAGGAGTTCCTTCGCTTTCTCATCTTTTCCGGCATAGAAGAGCAAGAGAACCTGAAGCTTTATTCTCTCTTCTTGAGGCAGCTTCTCTATTTCTCTTAGTATCTCGTCAGGACTTAAAACTTCCATCCTATTGATAAGTTCACTCAGGCTTTCACCTTTAACAGAAGAAAAAGAAAGCACAAAAACCAGCACGAAAAGAATAATTCCCCGCATCCAGCTCTCCAACGTCTGAATTTGGGGAATTTTACCATTAAATAATCGAACTAAGCTCGTCCACTATCTCTTCAACATCTTTTTTACAGACCTCTTTCCTCGTTGCGAAGTCCTCTATTCGACCGGAGAGCCAGAAGAGATACTGAGCACTCTTGAAGTCCTCCTTTATTTTTCCTCTCATTACAGGTCTGAAATAACCGATAGGTCTTGACCACAGTGTTACATCTTCTGAGTTACACTTTTCGCACTTTGTCTTTCTACCAACCATTTTGTGGCCGCATGAGTTACAAGTTGTCAGAAATGGTGTTTTTGTCAGGTACTGAATCGGAAAGTTCTTTATTATCCCGAAAATGAGCTTTTCCTGTTCCTCAGGTTTCATTTCTTCAGCGGTGAAGATATGGAAAATGCTTCCTCCCGTTGCGTAGGATTGAAAATGGGAATTCACATCTATCTGCTTCAGTAAATCTCCTTCCTGAAACGGAGCCTGAAATCCTGAAGTCAAAAATACCCTTCTGGATGCTGGATCACCATTAACGTAGATTCTAGCTTTTACTTTCTTAGTAACTTCCATCTTCAACCCCTACCAGATCAAATAATTTTTCACCGAATTTAACAATAGACTCTTTTATAAAGAGGTTCAAGTATGGATCTTTGGAAATTTTATAGCTTCTCTCTCCATTCAAAACATCAGCTATGGCATTTGCAAACTGTAGATCCTTTTCTGCCATTTTGCACGCTGCATTCTCGCTGGGAGCATATTCAAGAGAGTAAAGCACCCTATCTCTCTCCATAAATTGCTGGAGTTTCTCGTAAAGATACTGAGCTATCTGATGAGCATATTCTTTTGCTTCATCGTTGAAAAGTCCACCCTTGAAACCTGCATTTACCATTCCCTCGTGGACCCCAACAACGGAAAAGATGTTAAACAGAGAACGGTCATCTTTCTGATAGTACGAAAGATAAGGAAAGAGATCGTTCCAGTGTTTTCTGAGCCACTTCCTCTTTCTCTGTAGAGCTCTTGCACCCACGTCCATCGTATAGTCAATCATTCTCTTTAGAAACTCAAAATCATCCTTAGCAAGGAATAACAGTCTGTTCATGTTGACGGCGTATACACCGATTCCTCCAACGCCACTTCCGGAGTGAAAAGGATTTGAACCTGTAACTGCCTCTACCTGGGAAATGTTAAACAACATTCTACAACAGTTGGAATATATCATTCCTTCGTCAAAAGGCTTTATGTAGGGGTTTTTCTGTTTGTAGATTGAGGGTTTTTCAAAGGGCTCTCTCAGATAGTTCTGGACGTAGAATCCTCCAAAGTACTCACTCTCTTTCAAAAGCAACTTCCATGCAGGATTATTTCTGTCAAAGTCTTCAGTAATATTCACAGTTATGAGCGGAAAAGTGAAGGGGTTACCATCGGCATCTCCCCTTCTCATTGCCTTTATAAAGGCTGTGTTTATCCTATCAAAATAGTGGGAAGGAATTTGATTATAAGTAATGTTTAAGAGCTTTCCGGCATAAACTACCGGCTCATACTTCAGTCTGCTATTTGGTTTCCCAAAATCTAATGTGATGTTTGAAAATGGAGAGTTTCCGCTCCTGAACGGCAGATTAATGTTGTAGAGAAACTCCTGCCAGAGATTCTCAAGGTCGTAATCTGAGTAACTCTTTCTACCTTCCTTTTCAAGGTGATAGAGGTATCCAGCAGCAACTGTCGAGAGGTCGTTAAGGGAAGTTGCTCCCGAAACTTCCTGAGCTATAAGACAGATGAGGTTCGCACACTGCATGAAGAGTGTTTCAAGTCTCCTTGGAGGAGCAGCCCTCCTTTCATTCTTCGCGTTACTTCTAAGTCCATAGAACGCAATATCTTTGGCTGATAGACCAATACAGTAAGCACTGAGACGGTATGTTTGATGGTGATACGCCCAACCTTCTTCATGGTGAACTCTTACAGGCAGTCCCTTATATATCTCGTCAAAGAGGTAATCCTTCATTACCTCACCGGTTACAACGTGTTCCAGGACAGGAACACCTCTGACAAAGTTGGCATTATTCCTGGAGATGTCATCATTCTCGATGAAGAGGTCAATGAGCCTAAAGTACTTATTTGTCATATCTATCCCTCCACAGGGTAAAACGGATTGAACTGATGTGGGAGGGATTCTAACAATTTTTTAATTTCGTTTCTGTCCTCCGGCAATAGCAAAGGATACTCCACTGTTCTGAAGATCGTATAGGGAAGGGAATATTTCCTGATTATCTCTATTGTTATTTTAAGCTTTTTAGAATAGTTATAAATAACTGCATCATCTAAATCAGCTTTCGAAAAGAGTATTGTTTTAAAGCGCTCCAGTTCCTGAGGGGTATACTCATCCTTGATGGGAATCTTCACATCAACGGCGAAACCATCAACCACTCTTTCTTCTATTAGCTGTTGAACCACTTCAGGGTTTGTTCCATTTGTGTCAACTCTAACCGGAAAGCCAAGAGATTTAATAAACTTTAATCCTTCTTTTAAATTCTTCTCAAGGGTTGGTTCCCCACCGGAAACGATTATCAATTCCACTCCAAGGAGTTTAAGCATTGAGATTTTTTCTTCTAACTTCTGATAGGTCATTTTTTCCTTTTTCTCGCTATATGCATAGCGGTTGTGACACTGGTAACAGTTGAGGTTACAAAGATTTATTTCTGTGTAGAGAACAGCAGACTGAACACCAGGGTGATCTCTGAAGGTGACCGGAATATCAACATCTATAAAGGGAGAAAAATCCATCAGATTACCCTCAATCTATTCGTGACAGGGTCAATTTTAGGAATTTTGGAATTTTTGGCAAATTTCCTGTTATACAATTCGTAATAAAGGAAATCGGAGGTAGCAATGGCGATAAAGGTTACCGACGGGAAAATCTACATGGAGTTCGAAAACGGAGAGGAAGCATTCATTACTTTTGGAATTGAAGAAAAGAAGAAGGTCATTGTTGTCAGCACAACTTACGTTCCGGAAAGTCAGAGAGGTAAAGGAATAGCCGGAAAGCTTTCTGCAAAACTTGTTGAGTATGCTGAAGAGAACGGCTACAAAATCTATCCTCTATGCTCCTATACACAGAAGTACCTTGAAAGAAAAAGACCGGATCTCATAGCCCAATAGGAGAGTTCATGGAAGCTGTCATTACAACCGATAGAAGACCAACTCCTGAAATGATAGAGGAAGCAAAACGGCTCGCCGAAAAGTTTAACATCACCTATGTTAAAAGACGCCACAGAACCATTGAGTCAATAAAGAAAGAATTCGGAAAGAATGTTCTCGTTGTTGGAAAGGACTTAAATCTTACACTTCATACTCTCTCCGGTAAAAAGCTCTTCTTCCATCCGGGTCTCTTTAAGATCAGGCTCCTCAACTACATTGCAACAGGCCATGAAGCAATGATTGAGGCAATGGACCTGAAGGAAGGAGAAACGGTACTTGATTGCAACCTTGGACTTGCTCAGGATGCTCTACTTGCAGCTTTTGTTTCAAAGAGGGAAGTTTCAGGGATTGAAAAAGATCCTGTAATCTACGAGATAGTAAGAAGGGGACTTGAAAGATACAAACCGGAAGGAAAACTCAAAGTTGCGGAATTTGCACCTCTGTTGATTAAGCCCATCAATGCAGATAACTATGAGTTCCTAAAAAATCAGCCAGACAAATCCTTTGATGTCGTCTATTTCTCTCCAATGTTCATAAAACCAAAGTGGCATTGCGATGTTATGGCTCCTTTTAGAGAGGTAGCTGTAAAGGATTTTGTTTCCTTAGAAACTTTAAAAGAGGCGGAGAGAGTTGCCCGGAAAAGGGTAGTCATAAAGGTAAACAAAGGCGTAAAGGAACTATTTCCCTACCTTTCAGACTACAATCTTCAACCCAGTTCCACAAATGTTGAATATCTCTACAAAATTTTGTAGGGGGATGTAATGAAATCTGTGTCTCCCCCTCTAAGTATGCAGATTACTTGAAAGGACTAACAATTCCAATA
>CAJXJV010000125.1 GCA_913055135.1 uncultured Desulfurobacterium sp.
TCGACTACTACCAGCTAATCCCGACCTATTCAATTGTAAAAGACCAGATTACTATATATGCTATATTTTACCACAATTTTGTTATTCCTTTTCTACCTTTACAAGGTGGTGTCCGAGTCCGGATTCTTCCTTATCAAGTCCAAATGCATAAGCCATGAGTTCAGTCAGGTAGGACGATGGAACCATTGGTGGATTTTCCATCTGGAGCTGGTAGATATCGAAGGATTTAAAGCAGAGCGGGCATGGAGTTGCAATAATATCAACTCCTGTATCCTTTATATTTCGGAGAATTCTGTTCAATTTTCGTAGAGTCATGCTTTTATCTGTGAAGAAGGAGTGGTATCCACAGCAGGCGTCTTTTTCTTCATAGTCATCTATAACTTCCGCGCCGAGAGCTTTCAGAATTTCCTGAAGAGATGTTGGGTTATCGCTGTTGTCTATTGCAATTTCCTTTGGGTAGAGAACATGGCAGCCGTAGTAAGCAGCAATTTTCCACCCCTTTAGAGGTCTTTTAACAGCTTTTTTTATTTTTTCGTAACCCACAACGTCTCTAAAAAAGTCAAGAAGGTGCCAGATTTTAGAAGTTCCCTTATATTCGAGTCCTTCTTCCTTCAATAGATCGTTTATTTCTTCTCTTAACTTCTTGTTTGTGTCAAGCGCTCTCTTTGCTTTTGCGATTACCATGTAGCAGGTGTTACAGGAGATAAGCATATCTACGCCTCTTGCTTCGGCAAGAGCAATGTTTCGTGCGTTTATTGCATAGGAAAGTTTTCTGTTCTCTTCATCTATGGTATTTCCACCGCAACAGGTAGTTTCCTCAAGAAGTTCAAGTTCAATATCAATCATCTTGAAAACTTCTTTCATCGTCTCAAACATATGGGCGTCTTGTCCCTGAAAACAGCAGCCTTGATAAAAGCCAACCTTAGTCATCCCTGCCCCCTAAAAGCTCTTTCAGTTTACTGATAAGTCCTCTACTGCTTTTTCCTTCCTGATGAGCCTTATCAACAATTGTACAAATGTCTGCTTTAAAGATGTCGCTGACTTTCTTATCAATTCTTCTAACGTGGGAGAAGTCAAGTTCAAGCGCTTTGTCTTCTTTCGAAAGGATCTCAAGGTAAATATCTCTGAACTTCAAGAGACCTTTTGTAGGTTTTGGAACTTCCCAGACCTCGACTCCCATAGATTCGTAGGCTTTTGTAAGTTTTTCTCTTGCTTCCTTGTTTCCATATACCTCTTCAGGTAGATAGAGCCTGTTGATCTGTCCAGTTGCGTAAATCCAATCAACGTAGTGCTTGAGCTTCCTGGCACCTGGTTTGTCTGTAAACCCTTTCTTAACAGACTGACCCCTCAGATTCTGAATGTCTTCAGCAGGTTTTACACCTTTTGGACAGACGTAGAGGCATTTCTGACACTGAACGCAACTCCACAAGCCTCCAGAAATTGAGTATCTGATTCTTTTTTCCTTTGCAGTCTCAATGTCTCTTCTATCTACCTGAAACCTGTAAGCTCTCGAGAAGGCAAAGGGACCCCTATACCTTTCGTTGTCCTTTACGGCTTCGCAGGCTGAGTAGCAGGAAAAACAGAGCATGCAGTGAATCTGATTTTTGTAAGCTTCCATTTCCTCAGGATAAATGATGCTTTCGTGCCTTGGATCGGAAGGAACGACTCTCGGGTCCGGGACAAGCCAGGGGATAAGAGTTTTCATCTTTTCTATTGGCTTGTCTATGTCAACGACCAGATCCCTTATGACCTGCATGTGGTTGATGGGATCTATTCTTAAAGGCTTTTTTTGCCACGTTTTAACCAGGTCTTTCATTAGAGTTTTACAGGCTAGTTTTGTCTTTCCGTTTACCTTCACTGAACAAGAACCGCAGACCTCACTTCTGCAGAATGCTCTGAATGCGAGAGTCGGATCGATATTATCCTTTATGTAAAGAAGTGCATTAAGGAGCGTTCCTTCCACTGGAACTTCATAATCCTGATAGTAGGGAACTCTGTCCTTTTCAGGATTGAATCTAAAAACTTTAAGAACAACTGTTTCCATCTTTACCTCCAGACCAATATTACAAACCCCTTAATCCTCCAATCCTCCAATCTTCTAACCCTCCAACCTTTCAGAATCAATACTTTCTCTCCTCCGGAAGGAATTTCTTGATAACAACAGGTTTCCAGGAAAGCCTGTAATCTCCATCTTCTTTCAAAGTTATTACAGAATGCTTGAGAAAATTCTTATCATCCCTTTCCGGATAATCCTTTCTTGCGTGAGCTCCTCTGCTCTCTTTCCTTTCCATTGCAGGAATTGCAATTGGAATTGAGAGATCAACAAGATTCAGAAATTCAAGCACAGAAATAAGCTCTGTATTAAACTTCCTGCTTGTGTCATGAACTTTAACGTGTTTAACCCGTTCTTTAATTTCTTTAAGCTTTTCAAGACCTTCTCTCATTGAAGACTCTTCACGGAAAACTCCGAAGTGCTCCATCATGACGTTCCCGAGTTCACGCCTCAGCTCTGCCATTTTTTCTTTTCCGTCCGATTCCATCAATTCAAGGATCCTTCTTTCATCGTCTTTCTGCTTTGCAAGAGATGGATTTGTTTCAGAGGCTTCATCAGCATATTCAACGGCCCTTAGAGCCGTAAGCCTTCCAAAGACTAAAATATCTAAGAGAGAGTTCCCACCAAGCCTGTTTGCACCGTGGACAGAGACGCAGGCACACTCGCCAGCGGCGTAGAGTCCCTTTATAGGAGTTTCACCAAACTTGTTTGTGTCGATTCCGCCCATTGAGTAGTGAGCTGTAGGAGCAACTGGAATAGGCTCTTTTACCGGATCAACACCCTCATACAATATTGCGTGTTCTCTTGTCTGAGGAAGTCTTTCGTTTATCTTTTCCTCCCCAAGATGTGTAAGATCAAGGCAGATGTAATCCCCATTTGGACCACAGCCTCTACCTTCATCTATCTCAGTCTGGATAGCCCTTGCGACGATATCCCTTGGAGCAAGTTCCATCTTTTCCGATGCATATCTTTTCATAAACCTTTCGCCGTCTTTATTTCTGAGATATCCACCCTCGCCTCTTGCACCTTCAGTAACGAGAATTCCAGTTTTTGCAAGTCCTGTCGGGTGAAACTGTATAAACTCCATGTCCTTCAGAGGGAGTCCAGCTCTGAGAACAGCTGCGGTTCCATCTCCGGTATTTCCAAGAGCGTTGGAAGTCCTGTTCCAGTAAACCCTTCCGTGTCCACCAGTTGCAAGAATTACAGCTTTTGTCTTTATAAGGTGGACTCCTCCGTTTCTGATGTCCCAGGCGGTAACCCCCTCCACTCTTTCCCCATTGTGAACTATTGACAGAAGAAACCATTCGTTTAGAAACGTAACGTTATTTTTTAAACACTGTTCATAAAGACTCTGGAGGATGTAGAATCCAGTTTTATCAGCAGCGTAGCAAGTTCTTGGGAATGATGCTCCACCAAATGGTCTTTGGGCTATTCTTCCATCGGGTCTTCTTGAAAAAGGAACGCCTCTGTGGGCAATGTCGTAGATGACAGCTGCTCCCATCTTACACATAATGTCAACAGCATTCTGGTCAGCTAAGAAGTCACTACCCTTTACAGTATCGTAAGCATGAGCTTCAGGACTATCACCTACGGAGTGGGTGAGGACTGCGTTTATTCCTCCTTCTGCTGCTCCTGTGTGGGAACGGGTTGGATAGACCTTTGTCATTACTGCCACTTTGAGAATTGTGTTTTCGGCAGCCCAGAGTGCAGCATAAAGTCCGGCGCCGCCACCACCAACTATCAGTATGTCGTATTCGAGCATGAAAACCTCCTGAAATGATTAGACTCACTTAATGTTATAAATTTAAGAAACTGGTTGAGACTTTACAAAATTTTTACAAAATTTTAACAGTTCTGAGTAACAATACTGGATTTTCTATCCAGAATGCTTCTAAATTTTGCCAGAAATTCTTGAATTTCAATGGTTATGCCTTTGCTTTTTAGTGGATGTTAAATTCTTTTCATAAATGTTAAAATTTTGTAAACAAAAAATATGCAGGAGGAAAAATGCTTCAGTACGACATACTTATTGTCGGAGCAGGGGGTGCAGGTCTTTACGCTGCCCTTGAGACAAGTAAAAGAAAAGAGATAAAAGTTGCAGTAATTTCAAAAGTCTTTCCTACGAGATCTCACACAGGTGCTGCTCAGGGTGGAATAAATGCTGCACTTGGAAATGTTGCTCCTGACAGTCCTGAAAAGCATGCTTATGACACAGTAAAGGGAAGTGACTTCTTAGCAGATCAGGATGCTGTGGAGCTCATGTGCCAGACGGCTCCAAAGATAATTAGAGAAATGGAGCATGTGGGACTTCCTTTCTCGAGGCTCCAGAGTGGCAAAATTGCCCAGAGACCATTTGGAGGGGCTTCATTTCCAAGAACCTGCTATGCGGCAGACAAGACCGGACACGTTATGCTCCAGACACTTTACGAGCAGTGTATCAGAAATGATGTAACCTTTTTGAACGAATGGTTTGCCCTTTCTCTTGTTCACAATGGAGAGAGAATAGCAGGCGTTGTGGCAATAGACCTTAGAACTGGAGAAGTTCACGGAATAAGGGCAAAAGCTGTGATACTTGCGACAGGAGGACATGCCAGGATTTACTGGAAGAGAACTTCCAATGCCCTTGGAAATACCGGAGATGGTCCAGCAATGGCTCTAAGAGCTGGAGTTCCACTCAAGGATATGGAGTTTGTTCAATTCCACCCTACCGGTCTCAGGAGGACTGGTATTCTGGTTACAGAGGGTGCCAGAGGAGAAGGAGGT
>CAJXJV010000126.1 GCA_913055135.1 uncultured Desulfurobacterium sp.
AACTTGTAAAGATTTGCTCCAGTAAGTTTCTGGAGTTGAGTGATTCTTTCAATCTGTTCGGCAGTTGCGAAACCTACCCCTCTCATAGCTCTTATCTCCTTTAAACTATCCAACGCTTGCCATTTTCATCCTTTTGGCTGTTTTCCATAAATCGTAATCCATTTGAAGCCCTAACCAGAATTGAGGAGAAGTTCCAAACCTTTTTGCAAGTTTTATAGCCATTTCCGGAGAAACGGATCTTTTCTCATTCACAAGTTCATTAATTGCCCTAAAACTAACTCCCAGTTCTTTTGCTAATTGAGACTGAGTTAAACCAAGAGGCTTTAGAAATTCTTCTCTCAAAACTTCCCCTGGGTGAATAGGTGGGGCTTCAAGCTCCAGTATATCAACAGCAGGGTAACTTTCCCCTTTTTCTATTACTTTCTCTAACTCACTAAACTTGATAACCATCGCCAAATCCATTTATTAAGTTGTATTAGGTTATTTATGGTAGTCAACAATTGCTACGTCGTAAGCATTGCCATCTTCAAACTTAAATATAATCCTGTATTGCTTGTTGATTCGTATGCTGTAGAATCCTTTCAGTTTCCCTTTTAGAGGTTCTAATCTGTTCCCGGGTGGAGCTTTTAGATCACTGAGAGTCTTAGCTCTGTTAAGTTGAAATAGCTTTCTTCTCGCTATTAGGCAGATTTCAACAGGAAGAGATTTACATTTTCCACTTTTAAAAATCCTCTTAGTTTCTTTGTCCGAGAACGACTTGATCACTACTTACCTCAAACATTATGGGTGGTATCTAAATTTCTGCAAGAAAACATATCTTCCTCCGACAATATGAGTTATGTAACGCCTAAAGTAATATATAGGTGGAGTTTTAAAATTTGTCAAGCTCGATGAAATGAAAAATCCCGCCCGAAGGCGGGCTTCCTCTTTAGGAGGAGGGAGGGGGAAAAGAAAAATCAAGAGTGCTGACTGACTACCTTATTACCTTTTCAAGCTTTTTCAGTTCTCTACCAGGCTTAAAAGCTGGAGAGAGCTTGGCTGGAACTTTGACCTTCTTTCCAGTCCTTGGGTTCCTTGCGACTCTCTTAGCTTTCTCTTTCATGTAGAATGTTCCAAAGTTTCTGATTTCTATCTTTTCTCCTTTGGCAAGAGTTTCTTTGATGACTTCGGTGAAAGCATTCAAGAAGGCTTCGGCATCCTTCTTTCTAATACCTGCTGTCTTTGTAATTGCCGAAACGAGTTCTGCCTTTGTCATAAGTTCTCTCCTTAATTAGAATTTACAGGCATTAACTATTTCATCCTTTACCAATTTTATTCCCTTCAAAACCTTAACTTCAACTGCACATTGTCTTTCATCTCTTACAGCACTGGCAATTACTCTATATCCATTTCCTTCCATTTCTGCTCTACCGTGAAGCTGTGCCAGTTTGGCGACCTTTGGGATAAGAGCTTTTACGTCAGAAGGGACACTCTCCACACCGGTAGGTTCTTTCTCGACTATCTGTCCATTGCAGATTTTGTAGTTGATGATGGTATCTCCAGAAGTCCTTGCGTATAGGTTAGAACGCTTACATACTCACAGTTTCCTTCTCTACCATTAAAGATACCTCTGTAAACAGTTGAACCTACTTTTTTGATAATGTCTCCGTTTTGGGATGTTCTAATAGCAATTATGTCCTCAATTGATGCGGTAAGGCTTTGCATAACGTTTTTGCTTATTGATGGGGATTGAATTTGTGGTTGAGCCTGTTGGAATTTCTCGGAAGTTGTAGAAACGGGAATAAGACTTTTATCAATGCCTTCCTTGATGATAACTTTGTAGTTTCCACCTGTTTTATCCACTCCGTTGAACTTGAGTTGTTCCATGAAAGGAATTTCTGAATTTTCGCAATAATAGAGTCCATCTACTGTTGAGGTATATCTGTCGTTCTTGTAATAGTAAACGAATCCTTTATCTCTGATGTAATGATCCTTAATCCATTCTTCAAACGGTATGACTTTTCCGTTTTCAACTTTTTGAAGTTTTCCTCCATGAGCTTTACAGAATTCCACAGATTTCCATAAGAATCTAAGGTCATCATGTGGATTGTAAGCTGCATATGTTTGGGTAGGATTGTTCATACGAACATCTGCAAAATATTTATTTCCTCTCCAGCTTCCAAAACTTAAACTACTAAAGAATCCACTTTCACTTTTAATGAATCCTTTCAAGTCAAGGTTTTTATACTTGTTAAGTGCTCCTTTGCTGAAGAACCCATTGTCTATAAATGCGTCTGGTTTAGAAGCAGAGACTATTGCAAATATGAAGTGTTCAGTACTGCTTGTGCTCCTGTAAAATTGAGAAGGTCCCCATACAGAAGATACGGTAAATGGATCATCTCCTCCTTCACATCTGTAGGTAACTCCTGGACCAAAATATTTAAGCATGTCTGTTCTTGCAGAAACAACATTGATTCTTCCTTTCTTGTCATAAAAGTCATTAAGAGCTACTTTATCAAGCCCTTCTCCAGAGATAATTTTTCCGCCATGATGAGAGCAGTATTCGTTTAATGCAATAGCAAAGTTGATGGCGTAGGGAACTCCCCAGCCTCCATGAGTGTAAACTACTATGGTTTCTGTAGAACTAATAGGTAAAAATGTCCATTGGCGGTATTTCAAGTGTTTTCTTAGACTGGATAAATCATCTTTTACCTCTTCTTTTTTTGTGGAAGTTTGAAGACCAGAAGTTGAAGCACATCCGGAAAGAAGCAGTAGTCCTACAGTTGCGATTCCTAAGAATCTTCTCATCTCCTCCTTCCTCCCTTTTTGCTAAAAAAATTTTCTATGTAGTTGCATACTGTATCTCTTATTCTGTCTATGATTTCAGCACCTTCAAGCGTAGCTCCTTCAAAGTAGAGCATCTTATACTTTCCCTCTTTGTTTAAGTTGTTTACAGGGATAGCTATTAGAAGAGGTTCATCATCTCTCCTGAACATTTCTTCATGAAGGAAGTCGTAAAAGAAATCCAAAGTACATTCTTTGATAGGAACTCCTCTTATAACCACATCCCTTCCTTCTTCATCGAAACATTGTAAAGGAAAGAGATAACCATCTATTGCCAGATTTTCTCTCTTTACCTCATCAAGAATTACCAGAAAGCGGTCAATGAAGTAGTAGAAAGCATCTCTGTCATAGCCGAGATTCATAGCTCTTACCTCCTTAGTCATCTATCATATTCAATAAGCTTTTAGCTGATTCCTTTACATTCTCCTTTCCTGTATTCTCTTTTGAAGAGTGTTTGGATAGAATTGCCTTTATTGGATCTTCCATTTGCTTTAAATATGAAACTAATTCTTGCAGGATACCTTCTTCGTATGCGTTTCTTAAAATAGAGTTAACTATTCTGCTTCTGTGTTCAGGAACTTCATCCAAAAGTTCCCCTATTTCATAATCTACGTAAGCGTAAAGTCTGTACTTCCTTTTCTTAGCCATTCAATCCTCCTTTAATGCCGTAATAGTAGCCTCTAACATTAGCGAATTCCGCTTCTTCGGGAATAAAAATGTTTTCCCATTTCTCTTTTATGGAATCCTTTACGTAGTTAGCACCGCCACCTGCAAAGATTACTTTTCTTGCCTTGAGCAATATGTCAGCATAGTCGGAAGATAGTTTACTCATAACATATTCGGCATATTCTTCAGAAAGTTCGTTTATTGTGCTGGAAAGATCATAGCTTTTCCCAGCAATTCTTATTTCCTTGTTTTCAAGAGCTTCTTTGATGTCCTGTTCGTTTAGCTGAATAGGCGTTATCTCCTTCCTTATGAACTGTTCAAGTCCTTGAACTATCTTTACAACTCCATCATTGGAGTAAGCTCTTGATTTAGATGTGCTGAATTTTCCTTCCTTATTTACATATCCAATATCGAGAGTGTTATAACCAATATCGATGATTAATACTTCTTTTTCTCTCTCTCCGGTTTTATGACAATAATCCAGGTATATTCCGAATCCTTGAGGATATACGAAAATATCTTCTATTGAAACAGCCTTTTCATTGAAAGAGAATGCTTTTAAAGCTTTTTTGAGTTCCTCATTTCTGAAGAAATCAGTTAAGGCAACTCCTGTAGTTATGAAATTAATTTTCTCTATGTTGTGGTCCAGCATTATTTTGGCAGTTAACAGAGGAGAATACTTTACTAAGTAATCAAAGTTTCTTGTAGTAATAGGAGAATGAACTGCTGCTTCATCTCCAACTATCCATTCTCTGTTCAAGTATCTGATAGTGGAGTCTCCTGTAAAGTCACTGTTATTGAGAAACCTATTAACTCTTGATACTGCATTTGGGAATTTCTTTTTGACAAGTTTGTTCCCGTCCTCAAATAGATACTTCACATCTCCGTAACCGTAATCCACTACAAGAACATCCACTTCCATTGTTGACCTCCCGATAGGTTTTAGATAATTGTAGATAAGTATCTCAGTATTGTCAAGAGATGATAAAAAGAGATAAGTGTATCTAATGGATACGCATACTTTTAGATTCAAGAGGATATTTATCTTTATGTGATGTGCATCAATAAATGGAATAAAGGGGATAGAAGTTCATAAGGGAGATGTTTATCTCTTCGGATGAGAGGAATACAAAAATTTCAGTTAGGTATAATAACTACTATATAGTAGTATTGTAAGCTCCCTAATTTGTATTCCTACTGAATTTCTTTTTCGTTCCAGTGAGATTTTAGAAGTATGTATTTTTGTCGATAGCTGCTATTTTTGAAAAGAGAATCACTCATTGATGCTAATCTCTTATAGATTATTA
>CAJXJV010000127.1 GCA_913055135.1 uncultured Desulfurobacterium sp.
TTTCAAGTTCAAGCTGCTTTCCAATTCTCGTCTTTATGTTTATTCCATCTTCATCAAACTCAACTTGGTCGGTTTTCCTGCCAATGAAAGTTTTTAACTCCATGGGTTCTCTGAGGGGATCAATTGGAGGGTTTGTTACCTGACAGGCGTCAAGAAGAAGGTGATCAAAGTAATTTTTTATAGGTTTGTCATTTCCTGTTGACGTAAGGATAACCGCTCCTGTTAACATCTGGGTGTGAATATCCCTTATTGCCTCTTCAGTCCAGTTGGCGTCGGGATGGAAAGTGGAAGGATTTCTAACAACCTTGATTGCATCGGTTGGACAGAAAGCCTCACACCTTTTACAGTTAACACAGTTTTCATGATGATTCATAATCATATCTAAGTCTTCATCGTAATAGGTAGCACCAAACGAGCACTGATCAACACAGGATTTACATCTTACACACTTGTAGTCGTCTCTCAAAACCATGAAGGGATAAAACGCAACCTGAGGCTTCTTGAAAAGCATAATCAGCACCCCCGAAAGTGGTAGGGAACATTTTACTAAATTCTATTGAAAATAGAAAAATTTCAGATTAAACGTTTACCGGGTTTTATATAATTGGAAAAAGGGAGGGGAAATGTTCCTAACAGAGCCAGAGGTTTTTGACCTATTAACAAAGTACAGAATAGATACCCTTCAGTTTAAGGTCTTTAGAAGGGAAGATCTACCAGCCTGGCAGAAGTTTCCCGCCGTTGTTAAGGTGGTTTCCAGGAAAATCATCCACAAGAGCAACTCTGGAGGGGTTGTTTTTGTTAACAATGGAGAAGAACTGGCAGAAAAAGTTAAAGAGCTCCAGGAGAAATTTCCAGAAGTTGATCAGTTCATTGTTGAGGAAAAACTATCAGGAATAGAAGCTTTTGTCGGTGTTAAGAGAGACTTCTCATTTTCCCATGTAATTGGAGTTGGTAGTGGTGGTATTTTGGTTGAGCTTTTCCAGGATGTTGTCTTCATTCCGGTTTCTGCCGACGAAAAGGAAATAAATAGTAAATTGAAGGAAACAAAACTCTACAGGCTGATTGAAGGATTTAGAAGCTACCAGGGAAACTTAGAGCTCTTTGTCGATTTCTTGAAGAAGCTTCAACGGCTCCTCTGGGAGAATCCAGAAATCTATGAGATGGATCTAAATCCCGTTTTCATAACGAAAGAAAGGGTCGTTCCAGCAGATGGAAGAGCAATTATTAAAGAGCCTGAAAAGAAGAAAGAGTTTAAAAGACTGGAAGAAAACCTTTTCAGACCCAGAACTGTTGCAGTTATTGGAGCAACTCCAGACCCACGGAAGGTTGGATATGCCCTTCTGAGAAACCTTGAAAGATTCAAAGGAAGTGTATTTCCGGTAAACCCAAAGTATGAAGAGATTTTAGGTAAAAGATGTTATAAGTCTGTCCTACAGATTCCAGAACCTCTTGATTGTGCTGTCGTTGCCGTTCCAGCAAAAGTTGTTCCGGATGTTGTTAGAGAGTGTGGAAAGAAAGGAGTGAAACTTGTAGTCGTTATCTCTGCCGGATTTTCTGAAACAGGAGAAGAAGGAAGAAAACTTCAGGAAGAAGTTGTAAGGATAGCCTCAGAATATAGAATAAGGATTCTGGGACCCAATACTCTTGGGTTTATAGTCCCTTCCTTAAAGCTAAACGCTTCTTTTTCAAGTTTAACCCCACCAGTAGGAAATATTTCTTTTCTCTCTCAGAGCGGAGCTTTAATAACTGCTGTTATAGATAGAGCTGTTGAGGAAGGAATTGGTTTCTCAGAAATAATCAGTCTTGGTAATCAATCAGACATTGAGATAACTGAAGCTTTTGAGCTTGCGACAAGAGATAATGAAACGGAGGTGATTCTTTCTTATATTGAGGGATTGGAACTTGGAAATACGCTTCTTGAATTCCTGAAGAAAAAGCCTTCTGTTTTCCTGAAAGTTGGAAGGGGAGAAGAAGGGAAAAGAGCAGCATCTTCACATACAGGTTCCTTAGCTGGTGACTTTAAAATTTTCAAAGATACAGTCGAAACAAAAGGGGGAATTGTCGTTGATACGATAGAAGAGGCTTTTGACTGCTGTCAGTTTCTCTCCGCTTATGGAAGAGTAAAGGGAGAGAGGATTCTTATTGTCACGAACGCTGGAGGACCTGGAGCTTTAGCTTCGGATTACGTTTCTACATTTGGCTTAAAGCTTGCAGATATAGAACCTGTTAAAGAAGAACTTTCAAAGTTTCTCCCATCCAACTGGAGCAGGATGAATCCTATTGATCTCATAGGAGATGCAACTTCTGACAGGTACAGAAAAGCTTTTGACGTTCTTTCAAGATTTAAAGGCTGGGATGGTGCAGTTGTCATAGTTACTCCTCAGTCCATGACAGACATTCCGGAAATTGCCCACGAGATAGTCAGGTTCAGGGAGATTTCAGATAAACCTGTTGTTGGATGTCTCATGGGGGGACACACAGTAAAGGTTGGTGTTGAGATTTTAAGAAGGGAGAGAATTCCGGTTTACGGCGACCCATATAGGGCTGTTAACGTTTTAAGGAGGACATTATGGAGAGAGTAATTCTAATTGGAGGGAAAGCGGGAGAGGGAGTAAAGGAAGCAGCAAACCTCTTTGCGAGGGTTCTTGTAAACAGAGGATACTGGGTTTTTACTTACCATGACTATCCCTCCCTAATAAGAGGTGGACACAACTTTTCTTCAATAAGGTTTTCTCTTTTTCCTGTAAAGTCTCCAAAGAGAAAAGCAGATGTAATTGTTGCTCTTGATTCAAGGAGTGTTCGAGAACATCTGAAAGACCAGAAACCCAATACTCTCTGGATTGTTGATACTTCTGTAAACCACGAAGGTAAAAAATACCCTATAAGGAAAATGGCAAAAGGTGTGATGAGGAGCTCTGCAACTTTAGGCATTCTCCTCAAGACCTTCGGAATTCCAGCAGAAGAAGGGATTGAAGTCCTCAAAGAGTTCAAAAACTTTGAAGAGAACAGGAGAATACTCTTCAACGCCTACGAAACGGCGGAAAAGATGGAGGAGCTTGAAATTCCTGAAAATGAAAAGGGGGAGTACATTTCCGGCAGTGAAGCAATAGCCCTCGGAGCGGTTGATGGTGGACTTAACGTTTATGTAGCCTATCCAATGACACCTGCCTCTCCAGTCCTTCACTACCTTGCTGCAAAAAAGGAGGAGTTTGGAATAAAAGTTGTGCAACCAGAGAACGAAATAGGCACAATTAATATGGTAGCTGGAGCAGTTTACGCGGGTGGAAGAGCTATGACTGGTACTTCCGGCGGTGGATTTGCCCTTATGACAGAAACGTTGAGTATGATAGGAATGGCAGAACTCCCTGTTGTGATATATGAAGCTCAGAGGGGAGCTCCTTCAACCGGTGTTCCCACATACACAGAGCAGGCAGATCTCCTTTTTGTCCTTTTTGCAGGACACGGAGATTTCCAGAGAATAGTTGTAGCTCCTGGAAACGCCGAAGAGTGCTACGTTCTTACAAGGGAAGCTCTCAACCTTGCGTGGAAGTTTCAGGTTCCTGTGATAATCCTTGGGAGCAAGAACGTAGCTGAAAGCTACTTTACAGCAAGTATAACAAGAGAAAAGGTTATCGAAGAACCTGAAGTTTGGAACGGTTCAGGAACCTACAACCGTTACAAACTGACAGATTCCGGCATATCTCCCCTTGCATCTCCGGGAACAAAAGGAGCTGTTGTCAAATCAAACAGCTACGAGCACGACGAGTATGGATTAACAACAGAGAAACCCGAAGTAATAGCAGCGATGAAGGAAAAGAGAAATAGAAAGGGGGCAACCATAAACAGTTACTTCCTTAAAAGGGAAGATACTGTAAAGGTTGGTGGGGATACCTCAAGCAAAAGGGTAATAATCACCTGGGGAGAAAACGGTAGCGTCTGTGAAGAGGTAGGAAAGGAGCTTGGATACAAAGTTGTAAGACCTCTTTACCTTGAGCCTTTCCCTTTTGAACGGATTAAATCTGAAATTGCGGAATCAGAAGAAGTAGTTGTTGTTGAACTGTCCATATCCGGACAGTTTGAGAAGCTGTTAGGTCTTTATGGAATTACGCCAACAAAGAGAATAAGGAAATACGACACAAGACCTCTCTTTGTTGAAGAACTTATGGAACGGCTATCGTAGGGGGAAAACATGAGAAACCTTAATTTAAAAACGAGTGCTGAAATAACCTGGTGTCCGGGATGCGGTAATTTTGGAATTCTCAAAGCCTTTGAAGAGGCAGTTGAGGAGTTATCGGAGGAGATACCAATAGAAAACTTTGTAATAGCCTCAGGAATAGGATGTCACGGAAAGATTGTTGACTACCTGAACCTGAACAGCTTTTACTCGATACACGGGAGAGCTCTTGCAGACCTTGAGGGAATGAGGGTGGTCAACGATAACCTTGTCTGCATTGGCTTTGTGGGAGACGGAGACATTTACGCAGAGGGTATCTCCCACCTGATTTTTGCAGCGAAGAGAAACGTTAACATAACAGCCATAGTTCACAACAACCGGGCTTACAGCCTTACAACCGGACAGTTTACACCAACGAGCCCATCGCATTTTAAAGGAAAGTCTGCACCGTCCGGAGTACCGGAAGACCCGATTAATCCCGTGGCAATTATGCTTCAGTC
>CAJXJV010000128.1 GCA_913055135.1 uncultured Desulfurobacterium sp.
ACTTACTATAGATGATATTATAATAAATAATCTAAATCTATTAGAAGGGTGATACTGCTTGAAAAACATAAAGTTCAGAGGAATCCTCTGTGTGGAAGATATGGAAGGGTTTTGAACATGAAAGTAAACCTTTTTTTAAATTTTCAGAGAGCCAGTAAAGTAGCAGAAGATTTAATAGAAGCCCTTAACAGGGGTGGAATCTTTGGAAGGAAAGAACTCCCTGATGATATGGCTGAATCCCTTAAAAAGCACCTTACAGAGGAAGAATTCCTGAGGTTTATAACTCTGACAACAGCTCTTGACTACATGAGAAATGCCGAGAAACTCTGGAAGAGCTCCATACTTACCATTCAGGATGAAGAAGTTAAATGGGTTTTTCATCCGGAAAAAGTTATGGAGCAAGGGAAGGAAAATTTAAAGTCTGCTCTTGGTAAGCATAAGCTTGCTATGAAAAAGGAAAAGGATTCAGAGATCTGGTTCAAAATATCAAAAGCTCTCCATGAACACTATGGGGGAAGTATAAAACAGCTTTTTGAAACCTACAATTATGATGTAGGAAAAATGTTTAAGGATTTTATAGCAGGAGAAAAGAAAGAACACTTTCCCAGTCTTTCAGGAATAAAGCTTTTTCCACACTGGATAAGAAGTCTAAAGGATAAAACAACTCTACCATTTAAGAACTTGCACAAGCTTCCGATTCCAGTTGATGTTCATATTGCAAGAGCGACTTTTACAACAGGTTGTATAACGGGGAGGTATTCTTCGAAGGGAATAAATGACACGGTAAGGAAAAGGGTTATAAAGGTGTGGGAAGAGGGATTGAAGAATTCAGGTATAGTTCCCATAGAAATGTTCCGACCTCTCTGGTTACTGAGTAAGCATGGGTGTCACTACAGGAAAAATGGAGAGAGACCAAAGCTCTCAGAATGTCCTGTCAGGAGATATTGTGTTGAAGGAAAGGTAATAGTTACATCTAACCGTGTTGAAATCGATACATAGTTAACTGCAGGAAGGTAAGATGAAGAAGGGATTTTCTCTCTTAGAGCTTGTAATCGTTCTCCTGATAATATCACTGGCGACGGCAGTTACACTTCCTGCTTTTGTTAACTTTGGTAGTAGTTCTCAGGAGAATTTTGAGAACAGATTGAAAACTGCAATGAGTTCTCTTTTTAGTTTTTCTGAGGCAATTGAACTATGTGCAGATTTTAAAAAGAATGCCATACAAGTGGGAGAAGAGGAAATAGAGCTACCAGCCGGGAAAGAACTGGAATACATGATATTGCCCGGCAAGGTTGTTTCTTCAGAGATTAACTCAAGGTTCTGCATTTCGAGTAAAAAATTAGAAGCTGTCGGATTTTTAGCAAAAGAGAGTTCAGAACGGTATCTATCTATTTTAGTTTTTTTACCCTCAGGGGAAGTTACAATTAATTCTCTTTCGCAAGGAGAAGGGGAAACCTTTAAGGATAAAATCTCAAAGGGGAGGATAGTAGAGTGGTTCAGTTTCTTCTCATACTGATTTTTATAGCCATACTGATCCTTTTCCTGTTTTCCGTAAAACTCTATTTTTTTCTGAAACAGATAGTTTTCAGGATTGAAGAGATCGAAGCAGAAATTGTCAAGGTAGAAAGAAAGACAATGGAGATCTCAGAGAAATTTGCACAGAACGAAGAAAAAATTAAATTTTTACAAAATCAGTACAAAATATTTTTAGAAAAACTGCGGGGAGAGAGAGAATGAAGGACTTCATATCAATGCTTGGTGCAGACAGGCTTTTTATAGAGAACATTTTTTCACTCAGTGCATTTTTGAAGGAGAAACAGAAAAAGGGGGAGCTCTATAGACCACTGGATGGTTTTACGGCAGCTCTCATTTTTGAAAAGCCATCGACAAGGACAAGGGTTTCCTTTGAAGTGGGAGTTTATCAACTTGGTGGTCACGGTGTCTATATGGATTCAAGAGGATCTCAACTTGGAAGGGGTGAACCAATAAAGGACACAGCCAGGGTTCTATCAAGATACGTTGATCTGATAGTGATCAGGACTTACGGTCAGGAGAGAGTTGAAGAGCTGGCAAGATACTCTGATATTCCGGTTATCAATGCTCTTACAGATGAAGAACATCCCTGTCAGGTTCTTGCAGATCTCTTTACAATCTGGGAGTACAGAAGAAACCTTAGAGGTTTAAAGGTTGCCTATGTGGGCGATGGAAACAACATGTGCAATTCCTGGCTGATTGGTGCAGCCTATATGGGAATGAGATTTTACGCTGCAACCCCTGAAGGTTTTGAGCCTCTTTTAGAGTATGTTGAAAAGGCAAAGGAGATTGCAAAGGACACAGGAGCTGAAATAGTTGTAACCCATGACCCAATCGAAGCTGTAAAAGACGCAGATGTTATCTACACGGATGTCTGGGCAAGTATGGGACAGGAAGAAGAGGCTGAAAAGAGAAAAGAAATATTTATGCCTTATCAAGTAAATAGAGATCTCGTTAAACATGCAAAACCTGATTTCCTCTTTATGCACTGTCTTCCTGCCCATAGAGAAGAAGAGGTAACGGACGAGATTATTGAAAGTGATAGGTCAATTGTCTGGGATCAGGCAGAGAACAGACTTCATACACAAAAAGCATTGATCTTAAAACTTGTAAGAAAGGTAAATCCTTGATTTCAGGTGACGGGTGACAGGTGACGAGTAACCAGTGTCACCCGTTACTCGTTACTTATTGTCCCTGGAATAGAGGGAAATTATCTTTTCAATAATTTTGCTCGTTGATATGTCATATCTAAAAGGAATTCTTTCGACTTTTTTCGCAAACTCTCTTCCAACGATTTTTTCCAGTGGCCAGTCTGCTCCCTTCACTAAAACGTCCGGTTTAACTGCTTTGATGACCTCGTAAGGTGTATCGTCCTCAAAGATGAAAACGTAATCAACGGCTTTTAAGCCTATCAGGACTCTTGCTCTGTAATCTTCGGGAACAACGGGTCTCTTTTCTCCTTTTATTCTTCTTATTGAGGAATCGCTGTTCATTCCAACAATCAAAATATCTCCGAAGGATTTTGCCTTTTCAAGATAGTCAACATGACCTGCATGGAGTATATCAAAACATCCGTTGGTGAACACTATTTTCTTTCCCCGCTCTCTGATATTTGAAACAAGAGTTTTTAGCTTTTCTAAATCTCTTAAAATTCTATTCAAAGTTTACTCCCCGAACTAAATTTGATTGAGAAATTTAATTCAGAAGGTGGAAAAGTGAAAGAGATCATAAACGTAATCGGTGCAGGTCTTGCTGGAGTTGAGGCTGCCTATAAAGCTGCCGAGAAAGGTCATAAGGTTAGACTCTTTGAGATGAGA
Source organism: uncultured Desulfurobacterium sp. (assembly GCA_913055135.1). Classification (GTDB taxonomy): domain Bacteria; phylum Aquificota; class Aquificia; order Desulfurobacteriales; family Desulfurobacteriaceae; genus Desulfurobacterium. The sequence goes on from CAJXJV010000128.1 coordinate 3,351, forward strand.
CCTGAAAAGTTTACTCCAGCCCACAAGACAGATCTTTTTGCAGAACTTGTCTGTAGTAATACTCTTGGAGGGAAGGACATAACAACTCCCAGAGGTCTCTTGAAGGCTGAGATGGAGCTCCTTGGCTCTGTAGTAGTTGAAGCTGCAAAGAAAACAGAAGTTCCTGCCGGAGGAGCTTTAGCTGTTGACAGAGAAAAGTTTGCAGAGTACATAACTGAAAAAGTAGAGAGACACCCAAACATAGAGGTTATCAGAGAAGAGGTAACAGAACTTCCAGAAGAGGGAATAACAATCGTTGCAACGGGACCACTAACTTCTGATAAGTTCTCTGAATACCTGAGAAACTATCTTGGAGAGGAGGAACTCCACTTTTACGATGCCATCTCTCCGATAGTCTATGCAGATACGATTGACTACTCCAAGTGTTTCTGGGGTTCAAGGTACGGTAAAGGGGGAGACGACTACCTCAACTGTCCAATGACCGAAGAAGAATACGAAAGATTTTATAACGCCCTCATGGAAGCAGAAAAAGTACCTCTAAAGGATTTTGAAAGAGCCTGTTACTTTGAAGGATGTATGCCGATAGAGGAAATGGCAGAGAGGGGAAAGCAGACTCTCCTTTTTGGTCCTCTAAAACCTGTGGGGCTAATAGACCCAGGAACGGGAAAGAGACCATTTGCAGTAGTTCAACTGAGGAAAGAGAACAAGGAGGGAACTCTTCTGAACCTTGTTGGATTCCAGACAAAGCTTAAGTATCCTGAACAGAAGAGGGTTTTCAGATTGATTCCAGGACTTGAAAACGCTGAGTTTGCAAGGTTTGGAAGTATTCACAGGAATACGTTTATAAACTCTCCAAAACTTCTTTTAAGAACTCTTCAGCTCAAGAAAAACCCAGAGGTCTTTTTTGCCGGACAGATAACGGGAGTTGAAGGGTATCCAGAGTCAGCAGCAACAGGAATCATTGCAGGTTTGAATGCTGCAAGGTACAATGAGGGAAGAGAGCTCTCTTTTCCACCAGAGACTACAATGATTGGAGCTCTGTTAAAATACATCACTACAGCTGATCCTAAAACTTTCCAGCCGATGAATGCAAACTTTGGTCTTCTTCCGCCACCAGAGAAAAAGATTAGAAACAAAAGGGAAAGAAGAAAATATCTTGCAGAAAGAGCCTTAGAGGATATGAAAAGATGGTTAAGCTCTTTGTCTTAATTTTTTTTCTTTTAACGGAAGTTGCTTTTTCGAAAGTTTACGAGATCAGGATTGTTAAACACAAAGAGACAAAAAAGGTAGC
>CAJXJV010000129.1 GCA_913055135.1 uncultured Desulfurobacterium sp.
TCCTTCTGATGAGGTTTGCTCTGGGCAAAATTTTAGTAGAAATCAACGGAAAAGAGGAAGAGATCGAAATAAGAGGAAGGAGTGTAAGGGTGGATAGGTTACTTGAACTCTTGAACATCTATCCTGAAACCGCCGTAGTGGTAAAAGAAGGAGAGCTTCTCTGTGACGATGATAGGGTAAACAATGGAGAGAAAGTAAAAGTTGTAGTTGCCACTTCAAAGGGTTAAGAATGAAAAGGATTATGGCACTTGATGTCGGCTTTAAAAAGATTGGAGTTGCAGTGTCTGACCCACTTCTCCTTACATCGAGACCTTATACAATCATTTACAGAAAGAGCAACAGAGAGACATTTGAAGAACTCCTTGAACTGATAAACGCTCTAAACGTGGAAAAGATGATAGTTGGAATACCAATAAACGTCAAAGGAGATGAAACAAAAATCGCCGAAAAGATAAGAAAGTTTATTTCAAAATTTGAATCCTTTTTGAAAGAACAAGGAAGAGAGATTGAACTTGAATTTGTCGATGAGTCCTATTCAACAATGGAAGCTGAGGAACTCTGCAGACTCCTTGGAAAGAAAGAAAGAAAAGAAGTTGACGATATAGCAGCTGCTCTGATTCTCAAGGAGTGGCTCGAAAATAGGAATAGTCGGTAGGGAATTACTCTAATTCTCATTTTTGAGGCTATCTTTTAAAGGAATTTCTATGTATTTGATAGATGTGGTTGGAATTATCAGTTTTTTATCCCTTGTGTAGCAAATAATAGATTGTGAGGGTATAGAATGCTCTATCTTGTTACATGTAGTAAGCAATGTTCCATCATTGAAGAAAATACGGATATGAGCAATGTTCAGTTGTCTGCCCTGTTTAATACCCTTTCCGTAAGCAAAAGCAGGAATAGAAAAGGATATTAATGCTATTAATCCAGGTATTAGTAGTTTTTTCATACTACACCTCCACAGCTTCCCATTTTAACATTCACACTCTCTACTATGTAGTGTATATGAACTTTCTCACTTCCTCAATCTTGATTATCCGTTTCGCAGGATTAATTTACTGCTGTGTCTTAATAATGCTTTAACCGCATTCCTCGCCCTTCCAAGGAAGGGAATATTCTGCAGGAGGAAGTGTGAAGGTAGAGGATCTTCTTTTTTCTCTTCCCCTTCCCGTTGCAATCACCGATGGGGAAGGGAGGATAACATATACAAATCAAAAGTTTGAGTTTCTTCTGAATAAATCTTTTAAATATCTAAAAGGGAAAAAGCTTTCGGAATTCTTCAAAAATAGAGAGAAGATAGAAGAACAGTTAAAGAAATCTTACACTGATCTCCTTGAAATTTTTGGTTTCAGAGATAACAACTATTATTTGAGTTTTTCGCCCCTTTATGTGGCTTCAAAGGTTGAAGGTGTTATTGTTATCGTTCAACCTGCAGAGGATAATCCATTTGACGAGGATATATTATTGCTACTCAAAGGTCTTTCTCACGAGATAAGGAATCCTCTCAGCGGAATTAAAGGTGCTGCGAAACTCTTTTCCCAGCTAAAGGAGTATGATGAAGAGCTGGTTACGGTTCTCCTTGAGGAAACTGAAAGGATAGAACGTTTGCTGGACAACGTTACAAAGAGTTTTGACTTTTCCCTTTTGAACTTTGAGAAAACGAATATACACAGGATTCTTCAGAGTGTGGTTAAGCTTTTTGAATCAGAGATAAGGGAAAAAGGGATATCGATTGTCTATGACTTTGATCCCTCTTTACCTGAAATTCCCCTTGATTCAGATAGAATGACACAGGCTATTATGAACATCCTCAGGAATGCAATGGAGGCTCTCTCAGATTCCAGAGAAAAGGTTATCAAGATAGAAACCGGGTATGCTATTCAGCCTTCTGGTTTTATATTTGTTCGGATAAAAGACTCTGGTGCAGGAATGGATGAAGAGGAACTCAAAAAGTTCTTACTTCCATTTTTCTCAACGAAAGAGAAGGGAATGGGACTTGGCACATTCATAGCTGCTGAGATAGTGAAGAGGCACGGCGGAGAGTTAAAGGTAAAAAGCAGGAAGGGATATGGAACAGAGGTAACAGTACTTCTTCCAATGAAGAGGAGCGATGGCAAGGGTTCTGATAGCTGATGACGAGAAAAGCATAAGGGTTGTTCTCAGGAAGTATCTCTCTTCCTTAGGACATGAAGTTGTTGAAGCTTCAGATGGAATAGAGGCTATTGATGTTCTAAAAGAGAAGGGAGTTGATATTGCCTTTGTTGATATAAAAATGCCCGGAAAAACGGGGCTTGAGATATTAGATGAAGTGAAAAATGTGCCAATTGTTATTTTAACTGCTTACGGTACGATGGATTACACAGTAAAGGCTATGGAAAAAGGGGCTGTTGAATACATAACCAAACCTTTCTCGTTTGAAGAAATAAAGTCAATCCTTGACAAGGTTTTGATTTCTCATGAGAGAGAGGAAGAGGATATTCCTCCAGTGGAAGATGAGATTGTTGGAACAAGCAGAAAGATGCAGGAAGTTTTCAAGCTTATAGGGAGAGTCGCAAAGAGTGATGTTACGGTACTTATAACGGGAGAGAGTGGTACAGGAAAAGAGCTCATTGCAAAAGCGATTCATAAATACTCTCATAGAAGAAATAAGCCATTCTTAGCAATTAACTGTGCAGCACTTCCTCCAAATCTTCTTGAAGCAGAGCTTTTTGGGTATGAAAAGGGAGCTTTTACCGGGGCAGTTTCCAGCAAGAAAGGAATCTTTGAACAGGCAAACGGTGGAACGATTTTCTTAGATGAGATTGGGGAACTTGAACTCTCTCTGCAGTCGAAACTTCTGAGAGTCTTGCAGGAAAAAGAGATCAGGAGAATTGGAGGCAATAAAACCATCAAGGTGAATGTCAGAATCATTGCTGCAACGAACAGGAACTTAGAACAGGAAGTGAAGAGAGGGAACTTTCGGGAAGACCTTTTTTTCCGTCTCAACGTTGTAAATGTGGAGATTCCTCCACTAAGGGAGAGAAGAGAGGACATAATTCCTCTGGCTGTCTATTTTATTAAGAAGTTTTCAAAGGAGTTTAAGTTACCGGTAAAAGAACTTTCAGAAAATGCTGTTGAGTGGTTACTTGGCTACGATTTTCCTGGAAATGTGAGGGAACTTGAAAATATGATTTTGCGGGCAATGCTTCTTTCACCTGTTGACGTTATAGATGTTAAAGATTTAAAGCCGACTGCTGCCGTTAGCAGGGAACCTTCTTTTGAAGAAGCAATAAGAAACTTTGTAATTGAAGTTTTTACAGTTGAACAGAAAGAAAAGAACAATCTCTACGACCTGGTCGTAAGGAGTGCTGAGAGGATTCTCATCTCGGAGGTTTTGAGGTACTGCAATTATAACCAGGTTAAAGCTGCAAGAGTTCTTGGGATTCACAGGAATACTCTCAGGAGAAAGATAAAAGAATTAAATATAGAGACTTCCAACTATTAACCGGTCTCAATTGATTTTTATTCGATTATGCCTATAATCTAAAATTAGAGTAAGTTGCTTTGCAGGTAGGTTGAGTATGGAACAGAGGGTTTATGAAAGGGTAAGAAAGCAGGTGATTCTCTGTCAGGATGGTTCGCCTTTTGTTCCCCAATATCCGGGTGGTATAAACTTTTTTAAATGTACAGGTTGTGAGGAGTGTATTAAAGTTTGCCCTCAAAGATGAATTGAGCTCCACAGAATAGATGGAAAGTTGGTTGCAGTTCTTGCCAATCTGGATCTCTGTATCGGTGATGGGATGTGTAAGATTGTTTGTCCTGAAGATGCTTTCTTGTGAGGCATTAATTGTTCCTCCAGGATGGAGGATATTGAAGTTAATGAAGAGGAGCTTCTGTCTGATGAGGAAGGTAACTACGCTTATCTGACCTTTGGTGGGTATCTCTATACTCCAAATTTTCTTGAAACCATAGATAAAAACGTTTGTCAAAACTGTGAGAAATGTCTTGAAATGTGTGAAACAAGGGATATTGATGAGGAAGGGAATGTCATTCCGGCTTTTCCCGGTCTGTGCAATGGCTGTGGTCACTGTGTCAACATATGTCCATCAAAAGGTATAAAGGCTACTCCCCTTCCTCTGGAAGAAATGATAAGAAGGGTAAGGGAGAGAAAGAAAGAGCAGGGTAGAATAGTTTAATTACAAGTTTTTAAACTCAGTCCTGCCACTTCGATAAGTCGGGATATATCCGGACGGTTCTTTAGAAATTGTCTTACTTCTCCGAGAGAAAGTGGCTGGACTGGTTTTAAGATTATCTCTAAACATGAAGGATTTTTTATGAAACTGATAAGAGGATAGGCTATTCTTTCCTGAACTGTCTGGTTGTTCTGAACATTTCTTTCGATAGTTTGAATGAATCTTCTTTTTAGCCTCTCTACAGAAATTCCTTCCTGTTTTGCTTCCTGATAAAAGAAATTTTGGATAAGTCCGCGGTCTCTATATCTGATGTTGAGATATGCTAATGCTATTCTTTTCAATGTCTCTTTTTCGTCTGCAGTGCCGTTAATTGCTTTTTGAAGTTTCTCTCTTGAAATATTTGTGAAATA
>CAJXJV010000130.1 GCA_913055135.1 uncultured Desulfurobacterium sp.
AAATTTACTTTGTCGAGGTCGACTTTTACTCTGTCAAAGAAAATTTACTCTGTCGAAGTCGACTTTTACTCTGTCACTTTCATTTCCAAATATGCCCCTCCCACAAAGTCAATTTACTCTGTCTTTTGCCTTCTAAAATATCTGAAAAATTGACTGGGTAAATTTACTCTGTCAAAGTAAATTTAAGGTCTAAAATGACTTAGAATGGCTCGAATTACATTTTAAACACAAAAAGTTAAAATTTGGTCGGATTTTAACCCCCCCCCCCCCCAACTTAAAAAAATTTTTATTTTTTTTTGAGAAAATTTAGACATTACAACCACTTTTCAGGAAAAGAGAGGGAAGGGGGCAGGAACCCCCGGGTGTTACTCTGCTGAAATGGCATCTGTTGGACAAACTTCCACACACGCGCCACAGTCGATACAATCTTCAGGAGTAATTACGTACTTTCCATCGTCTGTTGGATGGATTGCGTTTGTTGGACATACAGAAGCACATGCTCCACATCCGATGCAGAGTTCTGGATCAATTTTGTGAGCCATTTTTCACCTCCCTAAACTGTGAGAATTTCCTCCTCCTTCTTATGGAGGAGTTCATCTATCTTCTTTGTGTGCTTATCTGTAATTTTCTGGAGCTCGTCCTTAGCTCTCTTAATGTCGTCCTCTGAGTATCCACCTTCTTTCTTAAGCTTATCCAGCTCCTTCATTATCTCATGGCGTATGTTCCTCACCGCAATCTTTGCCTGTTCAGCCATCTTTCCAGCCTTTTTAACAAGCTCTTTCCTCCTCTCTTCCGTAAGAGGTGGAAGATTTATTCTGATAATGTTTCCATCCCTCTGAGGTTGAACTCCAAGGTCTGATTCTCTTATAGCCTTTTCCACGTTTGGAATTACGGAAACATCCCACGGTTGAATTGTAATCTGCGTCGGCTCAGGAACTGCTATCTGAGCAATCTGCTTAATTGTCATTATGCTTCCATAGTAATCAACCTTGATATCCTCTACAAGAACTGTAGAAGCTCTACCAGTTCTAAGTCCAGCAAATTCTCCTTTGAGAACCTCTACAGCCTTCTGCATTCTCTTATCTGCATCTTTTAGTAGTTCCTGTATCATAGCTGCTCTCCCTCAACAAGAGATCCTATGGCTTCTCCTTTCACGACTTTCTCAAGATTTCCAGGCTTTCTTACATCAAAAACAACAATGGGTATGCGATTCTCCATACACAGGCTAACAGCAGCAGAATCCATAACCTTTATACCATTTGTAATTACTTCTTTATAAGAAAGTTTGTCAAGCTTTTTAGCGTTTTTATCCTTTTTGGGATCTGCAGTGTAGATACCGTCAACCTTTGTAGCTTTCAGAAGAACATCCGCGTTTATCTCAGCGGCTCTCAGTGCTGCTGCTGTGTCAGTGGTGAAAAACGGGTTTCCAGTTCCCGCTCCAAAGATTACAACCCTTCCTTTCTCAAGATGCCTGATAGCTCTTCTTCTTATGTAAGGTTCTGCAATTTCTCTCATTTCAATAGCTGTAAGAACTCTTGTCTGAAGTCCCTCTTTTTCAAGGGCATCCTGAAGGGCAAGGGCATTCATAACAGTTGCAAGCATTCCCATGTAATCGGCAGTTGCTCTATCCATTCCCTGAGTTGCTCCAGAAACTCCCCTGAAGATATTCCCGCCACCAATGACGATGGCTACTTCTACACCAAGATCGGCAACTTTCTTAATTTCCTGAGCAAGTCTCCGCAAGAACTCAGGATCAATTCCATAGGACTTGGAACCTTGAAGCGCCTCTCCACTGAGTTTCAAGAGGATTCTTTTGTATTTCAGCCCCATTTCCCGGCCTTTACAATTTTGATTCAGCTATTATACACTACTTTCCAACCTCAAACCTGCAGAATCTTCTAACCTTGATGTTCTCACCAAGCTTTGTAATGTACTCCCTTACAAGATCACCAATTGTCTTGCTGTCATCTTTAATCCATGGCTGGTCAAGAAGACATTTCTCAGAGTAGAATTTGTTAAGTCTTCCCTCAACAATCTTTTCAACGATGTGCTCAGGCTTTCCTTCGGAAAGGGCTTGCTGCTTAAGGATTTCCTTTTCCTTCTCGACAACTTCAGCAGGAACCTCTTCTCTGCTTACGTACTCAGGAGCCATTGCAGCTACCTGCATTGCAATTTCATAGCCAAGAGTCTTAAAATCTTCAGTTCTCGCAACAAAGTCTGTCTCACAATCAATCTCAACAAGAGCTCCAACCTTACCACCGGCATGAATATAGGAAACAACAATACCTTCCGCTGTCGCCCTTTCAGCCTTCTTGGCAGCCTTGGCAGCCCCTTTCTTTCTGAGGATTTCTATAGCTTTTTCCATATTACCTTCAGCTTCCTGTAAAGCTTTCTTACAGTCAACTATTCCAGCTCCTGTTTTTTCCCTGAGCTCCTTTATCATCTGTGTCGTAATCTCAGCCATCTCTTTACCTCCTCGAAGTTTAATTGGCGGGCAAAAGCCCGCAAAATTACTCTTCCTCAGGAACAAAATCTACTTCTTCAATTTCTTCACCTTCAGCAAGCTTCATTACATCCCTTCTCATCTTCCCTTCAAGCACAGCATCGGCAATTCTGGAAGTAAGAAGCCTGATAGCCCTGATAGCATCATCGTTTGCAGGAATTGGAATATCTACAAGATCTGGATCAGCATTTGTATCAACAAGAGCAACTATTGGAACACCAGCCTTTCTTGCTTCTCTTACAGCATTCTCCTCCCTAACAACATCAACGATGAAGAGGGCATCTGGAAGCCTGTTCATGTTTTCAATTCCACCAATATACGTTTCAAGCTTTTCCTTCTTCCTCTTAAGCTTCATAGCTTCCTTCTTTGGAAGCCTATCAAATACGCCCTCTTCCTCCATCTTCTTGAGCATCTTCAGCTTAAAGATGCCCTTTCTGATTGTCTGGAAGTTTGTAAGAGTTCCACCAAGCCATCTCTTGTTAACATAGTACATTCCACACCTTTGAGCTTCTTCTTTAACAATGTCCTGCCCTTGCTTCTTTGTACAGACAAAAAGAATTGTTCCACCGTTTGCAACAAGGTCTGCAACGTAGTCATAAGCTTGCTCAAAGTACTTAAGGGTCTGCTGAAGGTCGATGATGTGGATGCCGTTACGCTCAGTGAAGATGAATTTCCTCATTTTGGGGTTCCATCTTTCCTTCTGATGACCAAAGTGAACCCCGGCTTCAAGAAGCTCCTTCATTGTAACTCTTTGTCCTGGAGGCCTTGGTTTAAAAGTCTCCTGCTGAGCCTCCTGTGTCTGAGTTTCTTCTACCTGTTGTTCCTGTGTCTCTCTGATTTCCTCAGACATAGTTCCTCCTTATAAATTTGGTTTTGCCTCCCGGATCTTCCTCCTCCAGAGGAACCTATAAAAGGCACCCCCTCTGAAGTCCAACCCGGTGAGTTTTCAGGTGGGAAATATAATAAAAGTTTCGGAAAAATAAAAGACTTCTCAAACAAAAAGAATCTTGAAGGCAACAACAATGAGCAAAATAGCAAAGAGCTTCTTCAAAAGTTGATGACTTAATCTGTGGAGCAGTGACAACCCAACTCTACTTCCAGGTATAGATCCAAGAGACACGAAGATAACCGCAGGGAAATAAACATACCCTACCTGCCAGTTAAGAACTTCCACCGAAGGAAATACCATATACATCAAAGAACCCAGCGTGGCATTGAAAAAAGAGACAACAGATGCCAGTGCCACTACCTTATCTGCTTTGATTTTCGAAAGAGAGAAGAGAAGAGAGTTAATAACAATTCCTCCACCAATCCCCAAAAGAGAACTCAAAAAAGCTGAAAGAATAACAGCCACGGGAGTCAGGATTTTTTCGCTAAACTTTACTTTTACCCCTTCTACTCCCTTCAAAGTTCTGATTCCTACCACAAGAAGAACAACCCCAAATAACTTTTTTAAAATGTGTGCTGGAAGCAAATGGGAAGAAAAGACACCCAGAACTATCCCTGGAACAATCCAGATTATTATTTTTAATAACTCCTCCTTTTTCAACTTTCCCTTGAAAATATGAAATCCCGAAGTGAAAAGGGTTATTACTGTAATTACCGCAAGGCTCGTACCAATTGAAAGCTTTAACGTAAGCTCTCCTGGAACTTTTAAATAAGAAAACAGAAACCAGAACATAGGAACAAGGATTATTCCACCACCAATACCTAAAAGCCCTGCAAGAAAACCTGAAAAAAGTCCAGAAACAAACAAAAGAAACAGTATTTCAAAGTTCAAAGAGTAACCCCTTGTATTCCCCTTAAAAAGGGGAAAATTCCATAGGTAGCAGATTAATTTAAACGTGAATTACCTACGGTTAAAACCGCAGGCTTCGTGGAGGTTTGCACGCTTCTTGCATGCCTTACTCCACAGGCGGATTCACGCCACCTGCTACTCCTATCCCCGCAAAAAACGGGGATTCGGAGATACTTTCTACTCTCGCTCCAGTCCCCACCCCACGCCTGCACAATAGCAGACGGGCCGTCTCCTGGAGCTATTTTCCCGGCCTATTCAC
>CAJXJV010000131.1 GCA_913055135.1 uncultured Desulfurobacterium sp.
ATGGGCAGAGCTCCGGGGGACGTCGCCGCGTTAATTAGGCAGCGAGAGCAAGTTCTTCGTTGGCAACTATTTTGGATGCCTTTTTTACGAGGTTGGCTCCTCGGCGTGCCACTACCTGAACCTCTGCATCCCCGTCGAAACCGGTCACCCCCATATTCTACTGTCCGAAGATTAAATATAGGCGTTAATTGCAAGTTTGCAAAATAAAAATCTCCCCCTTGTAAAGGGGGGATTGATGAAGGCTAGAAAATCGGATGAGGAAGGGATTAATAAACTGTTATTTCTCCTTCAACCAATTTTTTCCATGTGTTTTTCATATCAGAGAGGCAGTCTCTAACAATTTTCTCTATTGTAGGCTGGAAGGCTTCAGGTTTTTCTGAAGTCCTTACTTTAACATCAACAGCAAGTGGTTCGTTAACAGGCTTACCAATCTGGCTAACCATATAGCAGTATGCTTCTTCTATCTCTGGTATGTTTTCAACGACAGCTTTAGCTATTTCGTTCGCCGTGATGTTGTAGAGCTTTCCGACGTGGGTAATTGGATTTTTACCAGCTGCTGCTTCGAGGCTCATCGGTCTGTAAGGAGTAATGAGACCATTTGCTCTGTTACCTCTTCCAACTTCTCCATCGTCTCCTGCTTCTGCTGAAGTTCCGGAAACTGTTATGTAAACATTTTGATTCTCAATGTCATCACCTGTGTTTATGTGAATTTCCACTTTTCTGTCTGTGAATTTCTTTGCTACATCGTAGGCAATCTTTCTAACGTTTTCTCTCTTTTCTACATAATCGTCTATATCCTTTATGTATCTGTCAACAAACGCGCAGGCAATTGTTATTTCCATCTTTTCGCCGATTCTTACACCCATTACCTTAATATCTTCTCCGATTTCAGGATGGATCTTCTTGAGCTCCTTACTGTTCAACTTTTTCTCAATGTGATAGACAACGTTTTCAACATCATCAAATGGAGCAAATCCAACTCCAAAAGATGTATCGTTAGAAAGAGATATTCCCTCCTTTAGCTGTCTCATGTAGATGTCTACAAGGTCAACAGAACCGGGTCTAATGTAAGTGTGAATTCTTACATCTTTTTCGGGATCCATAGCGTGAATGTTTTCCTTTAACCACTCTTTTGCACCTTCAACGGCAAGTTCATCTACGGGGATTTTTACTCCCTTGTATTCCTTGATTGCTCTACCAGAAAGGAAGATTTCTATAGGTTCTTTTACTTCCCCTCCACCAAATGCTGGTATAGCACTTCCACCAACAAGGAGATTTTTGTCAACGTTGTGGTGAAGAACGAATCCAAATTTTTCATAGTAAAATTTACAGAGTTCTGCTGATAGTTTTTCTGCCAGCGCATCGCATATCGTATCGGGATGCCCAAGCCCTTTTCTTTCAACAATTTCAATTTCAGCCTCGTAGACGGGCTGGGTGTCGAGAGGAGTAACCCTTATGTTCATTTAACTGCCTCCTGCAAATTAAATTGATTTGGGATAGAGAAATATATCATCAAATTTTCAATTTGAGAAAAATTTTGCTTTTTCTATAACAATTTCTGGTTTCAGATCTCTCATACATCTGAAGTGTCCTTCCGGACATTTTTTACCACCGTGAATTCCACAGGGACGGCAGTAGAGATTTTCAACTTCAGCGACAACTCCATTTCTGTAAGGATAAAAACCGAACTCTGGAACGGTTGCTCCAAAAATGGCAACAACAGGTATTTTAAAGCTGGTTGCCACGTGAACAGGGGATGAGTCGTTAGAGATGAGAAGTTCTGATTCTCTTATAACTGAAAAGAACTCTCTCAATGTAGTTTTTCCACAGAGGTTGATTGTTCTCTTCTCTGCTATTTCGTGAACCTTCTGGCAGGCTTCTATATCCCCTTTTGAACCGACCAGAACCACAGTTTTGCCTTTCCCTAAGAAATATCTGGCAACATCACCATAATATTCGGGAAGCCACATTTTGGTCTTCCATACTGAGCCCGGAGCAAGAGTTATATAGCCTTTTTTTAAATTGAACTTTTCTAAAACAGATTTTGATTCGATGTCAGATATTGGGAGCTCCGGTTCTCTATCTATAACAATTGAAAATTCATCTTTTAAGGGCAATAGCAGGTCGAGATTTCTATCAACTTCGTGGATTCCTTTTCCCTGTCTATATTTGACTCTATCGGTGTAAAGGAAACTGAATCCTGAAGTGTTAAAGCCTATCCTTCTCTTTACTCCGGACAGGAAGAGAACTAAGGACGTTCTGTGAGAACGATGGGGAGAGATCACAAGGTCAAAGTTTTTTCCTTTCAAAATCTTTGAAAACTCCAGAATCTTTTTCTTGTTGTAGGGAATTATCTCCGAAACATAAGGAAATCCCTTAAAAACTGACTCAAAACCTTTCCTGACAATTAGAGAAACTTCCGATTCTGGAAAACTCTTTTTTACAGATTTTATGAGGGGAGATGTAAGTATCAGGTCACCCAAGAAAGCTGTCTGGAAGATAAGAATTTTCTTCAACTCTGCCTCTTTTAAAGTGGTCGGGGCAGGGGGATTTGAACCCCCGACCTCTTGCTCCCGAAGCAAGCGCGCTAACCAGGCTGCGCCATGCCCCGTTTAAAGCTCAACACCTGTTTTCTTGGCTTCTACGCAAATGGGTTCTGCACAGTCAGGTTCTTTGACTATCAGGTCTATTTTCTGTTCGCCTATTTTCTCTTCAAGTCTTACTAAAAATTTGAGTTTTTTCGAAAGTCTATCTGTTAAATTTGGCGTTTCTATGTAAATGTCAATATCTCCTCCCTTTTTTTCAAGATCAGCCCGTGAGCCGAAAATCCATACTTTTGCTTCTTCTCCAAATATCTCTTTAGTTAACTTTTTAATTTCCCTTACAACCTCTTCAGGAAGTCTAACCTTAGCCATTTTTACCTTTGATTTTCTCTGCGATTATACGGAAAATTTTTTCCAGAAATTTCCTTTCTTCAAGACCTCTCAAAAGAGCTTCTTTTCTTTCCTCCAATTCCCAGGGATAGGTGTGAACAAACTCGTTCCGGAGCTTCCTTATCTCTTTCCATTGCTCTGCTGAGTCCAGAATTCCGTATTTTTCAAGGGTGTTAAGAATATCTATAAAGCTAACCTCTTCGATAGCTCTTCCTGTCAAATATTCGAAAAGCAGCGGAAACAACTTTTCACCAATAGCACTTTGAGCCTTTATGAAACGAAAGACGAATGCATCAAGAAGTAAAAGGATTTCATAGTCGTTAAAATCAATACTATCCGGAAAATCGGGAAGCTCTTCTATTTTCTTTCCGACATAGTTAAGAACATTCAAATGGTTTTCTATCTCCTCAAAAATAGGTTCAAATTTCTTGTCCATCTCAGGTTAATCCTTGCTTTCCTTTAACGATTTTTACGTTTTCCAGTTTTATTCTGGCAAATCTACGCTTTCCTACCTGGAGGATAACTTCATCCTTTAAAACGTCAATTCTTGTATTTTCATCCAGAACCTTCTCACCGTTTATCCTTACACCACCACCCTTAATCTGTCTTCTTCCTTCAGATGTTGAATTGACAAGACCAGCCTCTTTTAAAAGTCTTGGGAGCCATACAGGGTTTTCTGGGACTGTAACTTCTGGTTCGGGGATTTCCTCAGGTAATTCTCTCTTTGAAAAGACCCTTTCAAAGTGCTTTCTTGCCTTTTTTGCAGCCTCTTCGCCGTGGAAGGTCTTAACTATTGTTTCTGCGAGTCTCTTCTTTGCCTCCATTGGGTGGAGTTTTCCTTCTTTTACGGCTCTCTCCATTTCTTCTATTTCTTCCTCTGGAATCCTTGTAACGAGTTTGTAGTAACGCCACATGAGCTCGTCTGAGATTCTCATAACTTTGCCAAACTGCTCTTCTGGAGGTTCAAGGATGCCGATGTAGTTTCCAAGGGATTTACTCATCTTCTGAACACCATCAAGCCCTTCAAGGATTGGCATCATTATACAGACCTGTTCTTCCTGGTCATATTCCCTCTGTAGATGTCTTCCTATGAGGAGATTAAACTTCTGGTCTGTTCCACCTAACTCAACGTCTGCCTTCAGGACTACAGAGTCATATCCTTGAAGAAGTGGGTATAGAAATTCGTGAATGTGAATGGGTCTCTGTTCTTTGAATCTTTTTGCAAAGTCGTCCCTTTCGAGCATCCTTGCCACTGTGTATTTTGAAGCAAGCTTTATGAGGTCTGCAGCTGTCATTCCACCAAGCCATTCACTGTTAAAGACAACTACTGTTTTTTCCGGATCGAGTATTTTGAAAACCTGTTGAGCATATGTTTCGGCATTTTTAAGGACTTCTTCTCTTGTAAGAGGAGGTCTTGTTTCCGACTTTCCAGTTGGATCTCCAATCATCGCAGTGAAGTCACCAATTAGAAAGTAAACCTTGTGTCCGAGCTCCTGAAAATCTCTCAACTTCCAGAGAAGAACTGTATGCCCAAGATGGAGATCCGGAGCTGTGGGATCGAAGCCTGCCTTTACGTGGA
>CAJXJV010000132.1 GCA_913055135.1 uncultured Desulfurobacterium sp.
ATGACCGGCGTTACAATGGCTGAGTACTTCAGGGACGTTGAAGGAAGAGACGTTCTCTTCTTCGTTGATAACATGTTCAGGTTCATTCAGGCCGGTTCTGAGGTTTCTGCTCTCCTCGGAAGGATTCCTTCTGAGGTTGGTTACCAGCCAACACTTGCAACAGAGGTAGGTGCTATTCAGGAAAGGATTACTTCAACAAATAAAGGGTCAATTACTTCTGTTCAGGCTATATACGTTCCTGCTGACGACTTTACTGACCCGGCACCATTTACACTCTTTGCCCACCTTGATGCTACAACAGTTCTTTCAAGAGCACTTGCAGAGCAGGGTATCTATCCAGCTGTTGACCCACTCGAATCAACATCAAGGATGCTGGATCCTCAAATCGTTGGAGAGAAACATTACAGGGTTGCAAGGGAAGTTCAGAGATATCTCCAGAGGTATAAGGAACTCCTCGAGATCATTGCAATCCTTGGTATGGAAGAACTCTCAGAGGAGGACAAGCTGGTTGTCCACAGGGCAAGGAGAATTCAGCTCTTCCTCACACAGCCGTTCCACGTTGCGGAAGTCTTTACAGGTATGCCAGGTAAGTACGTAACAATTGAAGAAACGATTGAGGGATTTGAAAAGATTATTAGTGGTGAGCTTGACCACCTTCCAGAGAACGCCTTCTACATGGTTGGTAACATTGAAGAGGCAATCGAAAAGGGTGAAAAGCTTATGAAGGAAGCCGAAGCTAAGGCTTAAGGAGTGAAAAATGGCTACCGTTAAAGGAATTCCAGCAGAAATGGATCTTTTAATAGCTTCATCGACAGGGGAGCATATTGAAGCAAAGGTAAAGGAAGTTTACATAGAAACAGACGATGGTGACCTTGGCATTCTGCCGGGTCACCAGCCTGAGTTCTATTCAGTTGGTGCAGGATTTGTGAAGTTTAAAGACAGTGAAGGTAACGAGGTTACGAAAATTCTATTTAAAGGTTTTATTCAAATAGAGCCAGACATTGTAAGAATAGGCGTTGAAGATCTCTACGAACCTGGAGAGATTAACGTAGAAGAAGTTGGAAAGGAGATTGCTGAATTAAAAGAAAAGCTTTCTTCTCTTTCTGAAGAGGAAGAAGAAGCTCGTCGTAGATTAGAATCTGAAATTGAAAAAAGAGAAAGTCTCATTAGGAAGGCCCGTTAGGGGCCTTTTCTAACAGTCCTTCCTCTGTCTATCCCAATCCATCCAACATTCCATTTCAACCCTGTTAAAAATTTGTAAAAATTTTGTTAAAATAACTCCCAACTTACTGGCGGGAGGAAAAGGATGAAAATACACGAGTATCAGGCGAAGGACATCTTTAAAAAGTACGGCTTACCTATTCCCAATGGAATCGTTGCACACAATGCACATGAAGCTGAAGAAGCTGCAAAAGAACTGGGAACTCCTGTAGTTGTTGTAAAAGCTCAGGTTCATGCCGGAGGAAGGGGAAAGGCTGGAGGAGTTAAGTTAGCAAAGTCTCCAGAAGAAGCTGGAAAAATTGCTGCCGAGATGATAGGCAGCCGTCTCAAAACTTACCAGAACCCAGAAGGTCTTCCAATAAACTGTGTTTTAGTTGAAGCTGGTGTAAACATAGACAAGGAGTTTTACGTAGGTTTAACTCTTGACAGGGAAGTTTCAAGACCTGTTCTAATGGTCTCTGCTGCTGGTGGAATGGAAATTGAGGAGATAGCAAAGACAAATCCCGAACTCATCATCAAAGAACACATTGACCCTGCAATCGGTCTTCTTCCATACCAGGCAAGGAAAATTGCCTATAAGGTTGGAATTACAGATAAGAAACTCCTTTCCCAGTTTGTAAAGATAGCAATGACTCTAAGCAAAATGTACTTTGAACTTGACGCATCCCTTATTGAAATTAACCCACTTGTTCAGACAGAAGAAGGAAACTTCATCTGCCTCGATGCAAAGATTGATTTTGACGATAATGCACTCTTTAGACATAAAGATATTCAGGAGTTAGAAGATACAACTCAGGTTGACCCTCTCGAGCTCGAAGCCAAAAAGTGGGATCTCAACTACGTTAAGCTTGATGGAAATATCGGTTGTATGGTTAACGGTGCAGGTCTTGCAATGGCTACTATGGATACAATCAAGTACTACGGCGGAGAACCTGCTAACTTCTTAGACGTTGGTGGTACTGCAACAGTTGAAAGAGTAGCAGCAGCGTTTAAGCTCCTTCTTTCCGATCCAAACGTTAAGGCAATTTTTGTAAATATCTTTGGTGGAATCGTAAGGTGCGATAGGATTGCAGGAGGAATTATTGAAGCTGCAAAGCAGGTTGACCTTGATAGACCTCTCATTGTAAGGCTTGAAGGAACAAACGTCGAACTTGGTAGAAAAATGCTTGAAGAAAGCAGTTTAAACATAATTCCAGCAAAAGACATGGCTGACGGTGCACAAAAAGCTGTAAAAGCTGCTAAAGGTGAACTATAAAATAAGGGAGGATAGAAATGAGTGTACTTATAAATAAAGATACAAAAGTAGTTGTTCAGGGACTTACAGGAAAGGAAGGTTCTTTCCATGCCAAGCAGTGTCTTGATTATGGAACACAAGTTGTTGCAGGTGTTACACCTGGTAAAGGTGGAATAATCTGGGAAGATGATGAAAAAAAATACAAGATACCTGTTTTCAATACAGTAGAAGAAGCTGTAAAAGAAACAGGAGCTAATGCTTCTTTAATCTTTGTTCCTCCAGCTTTTGCTGCAGATGCAATTATGGAAGCAGCAGACGCAGGAATTAAGCTCATCGTCTGTATCACAGAAGGAATTCCTGTAAACGATATGGTAAAAGTTAAGAGAGCTCTACAGGGAACAGGAGTAAGGTACGTAGGACCAAACTGTCCAGGAGTTATTACTCCAGAAGAGTGTAAAATGGGAATTATGCCTGGACATATCTTTAAAAAGGGAAGAGTTGGTATTGTGTCCCGTAGTGGAACTTTAACTTATGAGGCTGCATACCAGCTAACTCAAAGGGGAATCGGTCAGTCAACAGTTATTGGGATTGGTGGAGATCCGGTTCCGGGAACAACCCACAAAGAAGCAATTGAAATGTTTAACAACGATCCTGAAACCGATGCAATTGTTCTTATCGGTGAAATCGGTGGAACTATGGAAGAAGAGGCTGCTGAATACATAAAAGAGAGAGTTGAAAAACCTGTAGTTGCATACATCGCCGGCGTAACGGCACCTCCCGGAAGAAGAATGGGGCACGCCGGCGCCATCATCTCTGGTGGTAAGGGCGATGCTCAAAGCAAAATGGCAGCACTGAGGGAAGCAGGCGCTTATGTCTGCAACACTCCAGCAGAGATTGGGGAGATGGTTGAAAAAGCACTTAAAGAGAGAGGACTTCTTTAAGGAACCAATAAGGAGGAAAATATGGCGGCAAAAGGAGTAGTTGTAGTTAAAGAGGAGTGGTGCAAGGGATGTAACATATGTGCAGCTGTCTGTCCTACAAAAGTACTTGAACTTGATAAGGTCAGGGCAGTTATGAAGGTTGTCGCTCCTGAGAAGTGTATTGGATGCAAGCAGTGCGAGATGATCTGTCCAGATTTCTGCATCTACGTATTCACTCCTGAAGAATATGAAGAGATACAAAGCGCATAAGGGAGGAAAGAATGGCAAAGCTTGAACTTAAGTATGGAAACCACGCCTGTGCTGAAGCTGCAATTCTTGCAGGCTGTAACTTTTACGCAGGTTATCCAATCACTCCTTCATCTGAAATTGCAGAGAAAATGTCAGAGCTTCTTCCTAAGGTAGGAGGAGCCTTCATTCAGATGGAAGACGAGATAGCCTCCATGGCTGCAATAGTAGGGGCTTCCTTTACGGGAGCAAAATCTATGACTGCAACATCTGGTCCTGGATTTTCTTTAAAACAGGAAAACCTCGGTATGCTTTCATGGTTGAAGCTCCATGCGTAGTTGTTAACGTTCAGAGAGGAGGTCCTTCAACAGGTCTTCCGACTCAGATAGGTCAGCAGGAGATTATGCAATCGATGTGGGGAACTCACGGAGACAAGCTCATTCCAGTCTTTTATCCCGGAAATGTTCAAGAAATCATGGAAGAAACCATTAGAGCTTTTAACTGGGCTGAGAGATTACGTACTCCAGTAGTTCTTCTCCTTGACGAAGTTCTTGGACATATGAGAGAAACAGTTGATATGGAACAATTTACGGAAGATAAGATTGAAATCTGGAACAGGAAACAGCCGGACGTTCCTCCTGAAGAGTATCTCCCCTACAAGCCTGGAGAAGATGATGTTCCAGCAATAGCAGACTACGGAACACCCGGTTATAGAGGACACGCTACAGGTCTTCATCATGACCATACAGGCTTCCCGACAACAAATCCGGAAATGTGTCAGGAGCTAATAGAAAGACTCATCAGAAAAGTTAAAAGATGCCAGCCAGAACTTGAAAAGAACGAAGAATACATGCTTGATGATGCAGAAATTGCAATTGTAGCTTTCGGAA
>CAJXJV010000133.1 GCA_913055135.1 uncultured Desulfurobacterium sp.
CTTTCCAGTAAAAATAGTCGAAATTAAACTCAAACCTTTTGTTGAAAGGGTAGTTCATGACCTTTCAGAATTCGCAGAGAAAAAGGAAGTAAAAATAGAAATAGACATCCCTGAAGAAGCCCTGATAAAAGCTGACGAAAAAATTTTCCACGCAATAATGAAAAACCTGATAGACAATGCCATTAAGTACAATAGAGAAGGTGGCAATGTAGTTGTAGGATTCAGAGACCTTACCAGAGAAGTTGAGATCTACGTCTGTGATACAGGTCCAGGCATTCCCAAATCACACATTCCATTCATTTTTGAACGTTTTTACAGAGTGGAACGCTCAAGATCAAGAAAACTTGGAGGAACTGGATTGGGACTATCGATAGTAAAACTGGCAATCGAGAGGTTAAGAGGAAAGGTAGAAGTCGAAAGTGAAGAAGGGAAGGGAACTTGTTTTAAAATTTATCTTCCAAAATCTTAATTTGTGCTATCATTAGCCAAGCCACAGATTATTAGCGGGGGCGAACGTGAATAAACTGATACTTAACGTAATAGTTTTACTATCAACACTTCTTATCTGGCAGGGTGCTTTCGCAGAAGAGCAGAAAATAGTTGAAAAGGTAGAGATAATCGGAAATGAGGTTGTTCCTAAAAGTACTATTCTTTACTACATATCTGAGAAGCCAGGGAAAATCTTCTCGGAAAAGTTAATTGCAAAAGACATAAAAACCCTCTTCAAACTTGGTTACTTTGAAAACATTTCTGTTGACGTCAAAGAGGGAAAGAAAGGAGTTATACTCAGGTACTTCGTTAAAGAGAAACCAATTATTACCGATGTCGTTTTCAAAGGAAATAAGAGTTTATCTTCCAAGAAATTGAAAGAAGAACTCGGACTCATAAACGAAGAGGAAGAAGAGACTAAACTTCAAGAACCTCTCAGTTACAAATACTTAGACACTCTAAAGAAGAAAATCCAGGAAATCTATGAAAGAAAAGGTTATCCAGGAACCCAGGTTTACTATACAATCGAAAGGATTTCACCAACAAGAGCCATTGCAACATTCGTAATAGACGAAGGGAAAAAAGCAAATGTTTGCAACATAGAAATCAAAGGAAACAAAGAAGTTAGCAGCGGAGATATCAAGGATGTCTTAGCTACAAAAGAGAAGTCCATCCTCCACTTAAGGTTTTCTGCACCTCTTTCTGCCGAGAACTTGAAACAGGATGTTGAAAACATAAAGAAACTGTACTATAGAGAGGGATTCCTCGATGTAGAAGTCGGAGACCCTGAAGTCGTCGAGGAAAAGGGTTGTTACAAGGTTATATACACCATTAAAAGTGAAGGTAAAAGGTACAAGTTTGGAAAAATCCTCTTCAAAGGAAACAACCTCTTCTCTTCTAAGGAACTTCTCAGGCTTTCGAAAGGTATAAGACCCGGGAAAACCTTTAATCAGGAACTCGTTGATAAGCTTGTGAAAAAGATAATAAGGAAATACGGTGAACTGGGTTACATTTTTGCAAACGTTGATCCAGAAATAAAGATTCACCCCGAAACCCATACTGCTGACGTCACATTCCATATATATGAGGGAAAAAGAGCCTATGTTAGATGGATAAACATCACTGGAAATGTCGCAACAAGAGATAGAACAATAAGAAGAGAACTTGATCTATACGAAACTGGAATTTTCAACACGGTGAGACTCGAAAGATCTGTCAGAAGGCTCTTTAACACAGGGTACTTTGAAAATGTCGATGTTAAACCCAAGATTGTTGAAGGTAACAAAGTAGATGTTAATGTTGATGTAAAAGAAAGATTGACAGGAATGTTCTCTGTTGGAGCGGGATACAGTTCTGTTTCAAAGCTTGTTGCAATGGTCAGCCTTTCAAAAGGAAACCTGTTTGGAACTGGAGATTCAGGGGCTATATCCTTCCAGGGTGGTTCAAGAGTTTTCTATTTTGACCTCACATATAACCATAGATGGTGGTTAGATAAACCTCAAACACTATCACTCGGACTTTACAACAGACGAAACGAATACTTCACCTACACCAGCCACAGGATCGGTCTTTCAACAATGGTAACAAGGAGAATCTGGGAAGACTGGAAAATAGGACTGGGATACCTGATAGAGAGAGATAAAATTACTGACATCTCAGATGATGCTCCGGATATCGTCAAGGATGAAGAAGGAACAACTACTATCGGAATGGTAACTGGATTCATCTCAAGGGATCTGAGGGACAATAGATTCTTGCCCCACAAAGGTGATTACTTCTCAATCACAACACAAATTGCAGGGAACTTCGTTGGTGGAGATGAGGATTTCTACAAAGTTATCGGAGAATATGCTTACTACTTCAATCTGAATGACCTGCCTATCGATATTGAACTACCTTTTGTGGCGTCAGCTCACACCAAAATCGGATACGCAGATGCCTTTGGAAGCACTTCAAAATTACCAATTGACTACAGATTCTACGTTGGTGGAGATACAACCGTCAGAGGATTTAGCTGGGGTGAGGCAGGACCGCAGGATGAAAATGGTGACCCTGAAGGTGCAAACAGAGAACTCATTTTCAACTTTGAACTCGGGTATGATGTCACAAGAATGCTGAGACTCATCACATTTGTTGATGTTGGTGGTGGTTGGTGGAACGAGTTTAAGATCGGTGACATGAGAAAATCGGCAGGTATTGGACTGAGGGTCATGAC
Source organism: uncultured Desulfurobacterium sp. (assembly GCA_913055135.1). GTDB lineage: Bacteria > Aquificota > Aquificia > Desulfurobacteriales > Desulfurobacteriaceae > Desulfurobacterium. The sequence continues at coordinate 2,705 of CAJXJV010000133.1, forward strand.
ACCAATGGGACCAATCAGACTGGATCTTGGATGGAAGCTCGATAGGAGGAGTGGTGAAAGCTCTTCAGAATGGCACTTTGGAATGGGAAGTTATTTCTAATGGAGGATAGATGATGAGAAAGGTAATTTTAGCTGCAACTTTGTTTTCACTGATTACGGGCGGAAATGTTCTTGCTGCAAAGGAAAAAGAAACTCAGACACAGCAGTTCGTTGTTTACTACGTGAATATACAGGAGATAATAAACGAATCTGATAAAGGAAAGCAGGCAAAAGCAATACTTGAGTCGAAAATTACCAAAGCCAGAGAAGAGATTAAAAAGAGGGAGCAGGAGATAAACAAGCTGAAGGAGGAGCTGAAAAGTCCAGTTCTCAGCGCTCAGGCGAAGGTAGAAAAAGAGACACAGCTTCAGCAGAAAATAAGAGATCTCCAGAGGTACCGCCAGGATATGCAGATTGAGATATCAAACCTTGAGAAGCAGTACACAACAGAAATAGTCAAAGACGTAATAAACCTTATCAGCAACTACCAGAAGGAAAAGAAGATTCCTATGATAGTTGAAATGAGAGAAGCTGGAATTATAGCAGCAGATCCAAAGTACGAGCTGACCAAGACCATTATCAAGCTTTACAACGAGCAGGCAAAGCAATGAAGCTAAAGGAGCTGGCAAAAATTTTAGATTGCAGGATAGTTGGCAACCCTGATATTGAGATTAGCGGAATTTCTGAGATACAGAAAGCAAGAGAAGGAGACCTGACGTTTCTTACAAACCCAAGGTACAAAAGATTTTTGAAGAACACAAAAGCATCTGCTGTTCTCCTTGAAAGAGAAATTGAAGGGCTTGGGCTTTCTCAACTTATCTGTGAAGAGCCCTATGTGGCTTTTGCAAAAGCTTTATCCATTCTCTATCCTGAAAAACTACCTGAGCCAGGAATATCTGATAAAGCAACAATCTCAGACTCAGCAAAAATTGGAGAAAACTGCTATATAGGCGACAATGTCTATATCGGAGAAAACGTAAGGATTGGAAAAAACGTAAGACTCTTTCCAGGAGTTTATATCGGAGAAGACTGCGAAGTTGGAGACAATACCGTAATTTTTCCGAATGTAACAATCTATGAAAGAACGAAGATTGGCAAGTTTGTCAGGATACACGCTGGAACCGTTATTGGTTCAGATGGTTTTGGATATGCCTTCAGCAAAAAGGAAATGAAGATTTATAAAGTTCCCCAAACTGGAAGGGTGATAATAGAGGATTTTGTAGAAATAGGAGCAAATACGACAATAGACAGAGGTACAATCGGAGATACTGTAATTGGAGAAGGAACAAAAATCGATAACCTCGTTCAGATAGGACACAACGTCAAGATTGGAAGATACTGCTTTATCGTTTCACAGGTCGGAATCTCGGGAAGTACAAAAATTGGAGATTTTGTAACCCTTGCTGGAAAGGTTGGAGTAGCGGGACACATAGAAATTGCAAGCAACGTTACCGTTGGAGCAAAAGCAGGAATAACAAAGAGCATTAAAGAACCAGGCACCTATGCTGGATTCCCTGCAAGACCGTACAGAGAATGGAAGAGAATTCAAGTGCTGATTGATAGACTTCCAGAAATCTATGAGAAGATCAAACACCTGCTAAAAAAGTAAGAAGGAGGCGAAATGGAATACCACGTTAAAGATCTTTCATTAGCCGATGTAGGAAGAGACAGAATCGAATGGGCAGAAATGGATATGCCTGTTCTGAGGAAGGAGATAAGAAAAAGGTTTATTGAAGAAAAACCTCTA
>CAJXJV010000134.1 GCA_913055135.1 uncultured Desulfurobacterium sp.
GAGATTATCGTTGCAACAACTTCAAGAAGCTTAATTGCTATTTGAGGATACTCTCCCTTTAGATAAGAGTAACCTTCTTTTGAAAGAGAAAGAGCTTTTACATCTGTTTCTGCAACAGCACGTAAAGAGTGAAACGTTTCAAGGAAGAAAGAGCACTCTCCGAGAGGTGTTCCTCCGTTGACTAAAGCAACTTTTGTCCAGTTCCCAAAGTTGTCGCTCCTGTAAAGACCGATTCTCCCTTCCCTGACAAAAAGAACCTCCTCTGCTTTATCTCCCTGATCAAAGATGACATCTTTTTCTTGAAACTCAATCTCGTTGAGAATTTCTGAAAGTAACTCTTTCTCCTTCTCGTCAAATTCATCAAAGAGTCTGCATGTTTCAACTAAGCAACTCTTTACCATTTCCATCTCCTGACAACCTTTATGAGTTCTTCGTTTTCTCCACCAAACTGGTGGACGGCACAAGCAATTCAGGGATCGTAAGCACGTATAAGCATCTCTGCTCTTTTCCTTAGCTCTGCGTCATCTGCATCAAGAGAAAGCTCTACAAGGTCTCCTAAATCCTTTTCTATTATTGCCTGTAGCTGAGCCGTTGGAGTGATTATGTTTGCGGAAACACATCTTCCAGATTCATCAAAGGTGTATTTGTGGTAGAGAGTTCCCCTTGGAGCTTCTTTAACTCCGTAACCCGTTCCTGCTTTTGGTTTTACTTCAACTTCTCCTTTAAACGGATAGGAATTAATAAGCATCTGGGTGATTTCAATTCCTTCCAGGGCAAGCTCAAGCATCTCAACTGCCCTTGCGACATTTGCGTGGAGAGAATTATCGGAAGGGAAAGATGTCTCAAGGAGGGAAACAACCTCTTTCGTTTCGGATCTCAGGTTATCAAGATGGTAGTTAATCCTTGATAGCGGTCCTATGAGGAAAGGTTTTCCTTTAACGGTTGAATATTTTGCAGTGCTGTAAGTAGAAGTTTTTTCCTCTACAAAGAGTTCATACTCTTTCTTTGTAAATAGTGTTCCATCAGAAAGAGCAAGGTTATCCCCCATAAGGGTGAAGCTGTCGCCATCTATGCAGAGAGATAGAGGATACTTTTCGTTAAACTTCGGATACTCAAAAGAATCAAAGAGGGAAATTGTTGCCTTTATCTCAGGGATAACCTTATAAAGGTCATCCTGAACCTTTTGAAGTTGCTCTTTTGAAGGAACAGACTTGAAACCTCCAGGAAGTATGTTCTCTCCATGAATGGTTTTTCCACCAATTAACTTCATAATTTTGTTTCCAACGTCTTTTAGTAAAAAACCCCTTTTAACGACATTTGGATAATCTTTTGCCATCGCAAGGGTTGATGGATACCCCATGTAGTCAGGAAGGGCTAAGAAGTAAAGGTGTAGAGCATGACTTTCAAGGTATTCGCCTACTACCAAAAGCTTTCTTAAAAGTTCTATTTCTGGAGTAACTTTTGCTCCAAAGGCATCCTCAATCGCAGATATAGAAGCAAGTCTATGAGAAACGTAGCAGATTCCACAGATCCTTGAAACTATTTTGGGAATTTCTGTATAAAGTCTCTCTCTCGTAATATACTCAAAGAACCTGGGACCCTCTGTAAATTTTAGTTTTATCTCTTTTAATCTTTCATTTTCAAAAACAATGTTAACTGCACCGTGTCCTTCTACACGAGTAAGATGGTTTATGTTAAGCTCCTTTTTCATTTAGAGCACCTCTCGAAATGAGTTTTGAAATTCCATCCTGAGCTTGCTTTCCTCTAAAGACCTTTATGAACCTGAAAGCATCCCCTTCGGAAAGACCGTTTTTCTTTAATATAGAAACCATCTCCTCATAGTTTGGAAAGTCACAGTCTCCTCTACATCCCTGACATCCAACTCCAGAAATAGTGCAGGGAGCTCCACATCCAGCAAAGGTGATTGGACCCTGACACGGAATTCCTTTAAGAGTCAAACATTCAGTTTCAGAAAGTTTACACTCGTGACAGACAGGTGTCTTTGGGAAGAAGGGTCTTACGCCATTTAGTAAAAAGGCAACTGTGTACACAAATTGCCTCTTATCTAAAGGACAACCAGGAAGTTCGTAATCAACTTTAACGATCTCAGAAACTGCCTTTGGTTTTGAGACCTTTACAGAAAGTTCCGTAGTCCCATAAACCTCTTTCAGCATTTCCTCGATAGTAACCTCATCGTTCCTCTGGGACTGAACTCCTCCGTAACAGGCACAGCTTCCTATGGCAACAAGGATCTTAGAAATTTCCCTTCCTTTCCTGACCTTTTCTTCGTCAAGATCTGTCGTTACAGATCCCTCAACGAAAAGAACATCAAACTCTTCAAAGGAGTTACTATCTTGAGCCAGCGGAAAATAACTAAACTCAACCTTTCCAAGAAGTTTGTATATAGCGTCCTCACAGTTAAGGATCTCACACTGACAGCCTGAACACCCGGTTAAACCCATAACTCCAATCTTCACCATCAGATCATCTCCGGAAGGTTTTTTGTATCCCACAAGGGAAAGATTGGTCCATCAACACAGGCAAACTTGTAACCTATCTGACAGTGACCACATTTCCCAATTCCACATTCCATCTTTCTTTCCAGCGAAACGAAGACCTGGCTTTCAGGATAACCGTTTTTTATGAGCTCCTTTCCAATAAACCTGTAAGCAACTGGAGGACCACAAACGGCAACAAAAGTCTCTTGTGGATCAAGAGCGACTTCAGGAATAAGAGTCGTTATAAGACCTTCTCTGTTTGTCCACTTTTTATCTACTTCACTTTTAAACTTATCAAGAATGTAAAGACACTTAATGTCGTTTCTTTCTTTTAGTCTTCTTAATTCTTCTTTGTAAAGGACACTTTCATAGTTTCTTGTTCCGTAGAGAATGTAAACATCTTTATAAAGATGTCTTTTATCAAGTATATACCATATAAGAGAACGAAGTGGAGCAATACCAAGTCCTCCAGCGATTATCAAAACGTTGTGACCTTCCATTATCTCTACGGGAAAACCGTTACCGTAAGGGCCTCTTATTGCTACTAAGTCTCCGGGTTTCATCCTATGAAGGACTTCCGTTTTTCTTCCGACCTTTCTAACAGTCAGCTCAATTGTTCCTTTCCTTGTTGGAGAAGAGCAGATAGAAATCGGAATCTCTCCAGCCTTGGGAACTGTGAGCATTACAAACTGACCTGGAATGTGGCTCCACTTCTCGTTAACCTCTTCATTCAAAAAGACAAACGAGAACTTCTTATGGTCAGGAGCTAAATCCTCAATATCCGTTATAAGAGCTTTCTCTGGCTTAAACGGATTAATCGGTAGAGGTTTCGTTAAAAGCTTCTCGAAGCTCTTTTTCATCTTCAACACCTCTAAGTTTTTTGATAGTTTCAACCATGCTTATCTTTGCCGGACATTCCGCAGAACATCTACCGCAGCCAACGCAGCCAAGTTTCTCTATCTGATAGGAATAGCCAACAAACTTGTGATAGTAGCGGTGCTTAAACCGGGCAGAACGCTTTGGTTTGAAGTAATGACCACCGGCAACTAAGGAGTAGTAGGGATACTGACAGGAAGTTGTAAATTCAACTCTTGAAATCTTCTTTCCATTAAGGTCTGGAATATCAACTGCTGTGTAACAGAAACAGGTTGGACAGACGTTTGTACAGGTTCCACACCCAAGACATTTCTTTGCCTCTTCTTCCCAGACCTCTGAATCGTACTCAAGTTCTATCACCTGTGAAATTCTTCCAAGGTCTGGGAGTTTATCCAGGTTAAAGAGAAACTTCTTTTGAGAGGTACTCTTCTTATAGAGGGATAGATCTTCCTTTGTTATTTCCCTGAAAAGCCCCTTCAAAGAGATGACAATCTCATCTCCTTTAGGACTTCCAATTGTCACAAAGTAATCACTTCCAATATCTGTCAGGAAGAGATCCCAGTTTGTTCCATCCGGAAAAGCTGTTCCTGTAGAAAGGCAGAAACAAAAGTCGTCAGGTTTACAGGAAAGTCCTATCAGTACAGTTCTTTTCCTTACCTCTAAGTATCGGGGATCTGGATTCTCTTTAAGATAGACTGAGTCGAGTATTGAGATACCGTGAAGATCGCATGAGTGAATTCCAAATATCACCTGATTCTCAGGAGTGAAGTTATCTTTGAACTCTAAGGTTTCAACGTCGTAAGAGAAACGTTCTCTTCTATAGGGAATGAGAAACTTTTTGGGAGGTAAAATGGTTCGAGTGTAATCAACCTCAACTTCAGATGTGTCATCGATAACGTCAAAAAAGAACTTTTCTTTTTTCTTCTTAGGGGCTATTAGAACACCAAAATTCTTTAATCCTTCAAGGAATAGTCGAAAATTGCTCTTTGGAAGTACCTTTGCCTTATCTATATGAAACTCCAATCTATCCACCTCCTTGCTAACATGTTAAGGAATTTATATAAAAATTTTATTTTAGAATACAATCTCCGGCCAAATGATGCTTTAATCTTAG
>CAJXJV010000135.1 GCA_913055135.1 uncultured Desulfurobacterium sp.
AAAACTTTCTCGAAAATTTAGAGAAAAATTTTGTTATCTGCTCAAAAAGAAAGATCCAGAGATGTTTAAAACTATTCCTCAAAACCTCTGGAAATTGAAGAGATTTCTCGGAAATTGAACCTGACAGAAAAAGAAACAAACATGCTCGTATCTTACCTTAAAACGAAAAAACTTTGTTTTAGAGCGGAAAATTTTGTCATTTCCAAATTGTTGTTTGAAAAGATGGTTTCTTTTTTGAAAGAACACTTCAAAAAGAAAAAAACGCTTTCCGTTTCGGAATTCAAAGAACATTTTTCCCTTTCCAGAAAGTATGCCATTCCCGTTCTTGAACTTTTTGACTCCCTCGGATACACCCAACGGTCGGGGAAAGAAAGAATAGCGGGTAAGAACCTTGAGTGAGTTAATTTTAAACGTTCTTCTCCCGATTTATGCTTTTCTGGTCGTCGGTTTTATCATCGGGAAAATCAAAAAAGACCTCACCACGGACACGATTTCCTACCTTGTGCTTTACCTGTTTGCCCCCTTGCTTGTGTTTTCATCGTTTAAGAGTTTACTCCTTGAGGGAAAAGACTTCCTTGTGCTTTTCCTGTCCGTCTTCATTGTGGTGTGCGTCGGCATTTTGATTGTCGTTCTTTTTGAGGTTTTATTCTTGAAGAAAAGAGAACCCGCCCTTGAAATTTCTTCAGTTTTTATGAACTCCGGATATCTCGGCATTCCCTTTTGCACTTTGAAGTTCGGAGAGAAGGGACTCTACTACGCAACGGCCTACATGGTAATCACCGCACTGCTTCATTTCAGCATCGGCATTTTCCTTGTGAGCAAAGAAAAAGGAACGAAAGCCTTGATAGAACCGCTCAAAGTTCCCCTTTTATACTTTGCAGTCTTGGGATTTGCATTAAAGGGTTTTTCGTTTCCCAAAGGGCTTGAATACATGATTCAACTTGCCGGAAAGTCCGCAATACCCTTAATGCTGGTTTCCGTGGGAATAAGTTTGTCAAAAATAGACCTCAAGTTAGCCGGCAGCGGATTGATAGGAACAGCACTGAGATTTTCAACCGGTGTTGCGGGCGGTAGCATTGCGGTTTTTCTCCTCGGACTTGAAGGAACGCTGAAGAACGTAGTTTTTTACCAGTCTGTTATGCCGTCTGCCATTTTGAACTACGTAATTGTAGAAAGGTTCGGCGGTAATGCAAAGGTGAGTGCCGGAGTAATCTTTTTTTCTACTATTTTGTTCCCATTAATGGCAATTTTGATACAATAAAAAAAACCTAAAATTCGGGAGGTCAAAATGGCAAGAGGAAGAAAAAGAGGAAAAGAAGAAAAAAAGGAGGAAAAAATAGATGCGTAGAAGAACCGAAAGTAGAGAAAAAGAATTTTTAGAAGCTGAATTTTTGAGAAATACAAAAGGAACTCATTGGATTATGGCTTCTGGTCCAAAACCAAGGAGTTCTTTTATTATTCACGCTCTTGAGAGGGAACAACTCAAGAATGAACATCTTTCAGAATCTAAACGAAACAAGAAATTAACTGTAAACCTTCCAAGCAAAGAGGAGAGTAAAGAAGAGGAATTACTTGTAACACGAGCTCCTTTAAGACCAATGAGCTTTGCCATCAATCATCTTATAGGTCAGCTGGCAAAAGAATATCTTTCAAAGTCTAAATCGAGAAAGAACAAAAAATCGAGAAAAAAAAAGAAAAGGAGGTAAGGCTGTGATAACTACAAGAGATGGAATTGTAAGCATTACAGGAACTACCTTAGAGGTAAAAGGAAACTATCCTCTTGCTCCTTCGAATTTATCAGAGGAAGAAAAAAAAGAATGGAAACCATTTAGTGGTAAGGTTGATCTTCCTCCCTGGAGAATTTTTGAAATTTTCTCTCTTGCAAGGGACATTCTCTCTGGTAAAGCAATTCCCGAAAGCAGGAGGAGGGTTATTTACAACCTTGATGGTGTTATGGTTGAGTTCTACAAGCCCCAGGAAACCAAGATAGCAGGCGTTTTAGCCTATCTTCTTGTTACCGATAAATATGCAAAACAAAGGTCAAGAATCTCATTTAGAGAACCTACTCTCTATCACTTCATAAAGGAGATGAAAAAGAATGCCTCTTATGGTGTTGTTTTACTGGATCAGGAGCATGTTGATGTGTCTCCCGAGAGAATTCCTCAGATTCATCTCGTGAGACATCCTGACAGAGTAGAAATTACATATCCTGTTAGCTACGTAATTCCTCAAAATCAGGTGGGAAAGTTTGAATTTGCAATTTCGAAATTTCTTTCAGATCCAGAAGGATTTAAAGCAGTTTCTTACAGTAAGAGGAGAGTGGAAAGCAGGGATAGAGTGGTTTCCCTGTGGAAGAGTAAATCAACAGGAAAGCTGATTCTAACCGTTGCTGGTTTTGACATACCTCTTGAAGATGAAACTTTTGAGAAAGTCAGGCTCATTTTCACTCTTTAAGGGAGGCATAGCGTGTCTGGAGAGAGAATCATTGAAACTGGAGGGAAGTTGATACTTCCCTCCAAGGAAAATATCCTGACGGTAAATGTGAATGGTGGCTTAAGAGTTTCTATTAACAGGGGTGGGATTGAAAATACAGCTGTCCTCGACGGCATAGCGAAAGACATGTTTACTGCGGGAATGGAGCTCGGTTTCTTAGGGAAGCTCTTTAAGTGTGAAAAGCAGGAAATTAACGGAAAAGTATTTTTGTGCAGGGAATCAATTCCTGCACAAAGTGGAAAAGTTGAAATCTCTGGTCTGGTCAGACAGAAGCCGACGGTAAGACTTCTCGTGAGAGAAGGAAATAAGGATGGAGTTTTTACTCTGCTTAATACTTTCCAGTGTGGATCAATAGCCTCTTATCTCAAGAGACATTTACCTTCATCAACGACTGAAAAAGCATCTCTGCCCTTAGTTAAAGACGGAATGAACTATGCTATTGAGATAGTTCCCGTCGAAAAGGACCTTATAAAACTATCTCTCATATCAGGTAGAGGTTATGCGATATCGTTTCAGCTTGCAGGCTTTGGAATAGATCAGCTTACAACTGCTTTAGACCTTTTCAAGTTTGGAGCATTAAGAGAGGCAAGAAAAATAGAAGGAATTGGCGGCTATCTTGTAGTAAAGCCTTCCAATCAGAGATATGTCCGTATCAGATTTGGAATGGTATCTCAAAGAGAAAGGGAGATGGTTTCGGTACCTCTTATACATGCAGTTGCGATAAGCAACTTTTTAAGGAGGTTAAGCTAATGCTTTCTCTGAGTTTCGAATCCGAAAAAGATAAAGAGATGGAAATTTTCCTTGCAAGGCTGGAAACAGAAGGTGTAATGGCACTTGCAAATGGCATTTTAAAGCTTGCAAGGGTCTATAACATAAACAGGGAGAACCTACGTGAATTAGGAATCTATGTGTTTAGAGAAACCTCTTATCCTGTTGAGTTTTTAAGACTTCTTAAAGAGTTTAATCCAAGTGCATATAAAACACCTATAGATATGGAGACTGCTCTTCAGATTATAGAAGACTTTTTCACTTGCATAAAAAGACCAAGAATCGTGGAGGATCAAGCAGAATGGCTAAGAAAAAACTTACCCTGAAAGAAGAATATTTTGTGGCGAGACTTCTTTCGGTTAGGACGTCAGCAGAAACAATAGCTCGTATTATGGGTATAGCTCCTTCCTACGTTAGAAAGATTAAAAAGAGGTCGGGAATGAAACCGCTAAACTTTCCCTCGAACTATGTAACCAAATCTAAAGAGGAAACTGCTGTCTTTCTCTTTAAGAAAGGCTATCCTCTTGATAAGATAGCAGTCCTTTTAGATATTACAGGGGAAAGAGTTATACGCATTTTAAGAAAGAAAGGACTCCTTTGTTAATCTGAAATTTCAAGAAGGGACTCGCCAGAATGCACAAAATCGTGCACTTTCACGAGTCCATTGCCAGAATCCAATTCTTCCTGTTAATCTCTCCGAAAAGCGTAAGAAGGAGAAATTATGCATTTAATAGATTACTTGGCACTATATAGACCTGATCTCATACTGCCTCTTGCTGTTTCTGTTCCTGCTCTTTTTCTTCTGTTTTTTTTAGCTTTTTCGATTAGAAAAATTAAAAGCTACCTTGAAAAAGCAACCCAGCAAACCAATAAAAAACGGAATACATTGAGAGCTTATCTGCTTGTATCTTCAGTAACTTTTCTCTCTGTTTTAGTTGTTTCTTTCTTCCTTATTGTTTTGCCCTGGTACACAGCCCTATTTCTATCCATGCTTACAGCTTTTCTATATATCGGTAGCTATTTACTGTTTTCCAAAAGGCTTTTTGATTTTGTTATTAAGAAGGCAAAGTACTCGAAGCCTATTGGTTATGTGAAGAAAATCTCGGATAGCTTTAAGGTCTTTTATAAACCTCATACCGAAATAGCAGCAAAATGGATTAATGAACACATGCACATTCTTGCTCCTTCCGGTTCTGGAAAGACGAAATCCCAGCTTG
>CAJXJV010000136.1 GCA_913055135.1 uncultured Desulfurobacterium sp.
CTCAATTACATACTTCATTTTTACCGCTTCTTCTTTCGCTCTCAGCTTCTCTTCAATCTTTTCAACAACTTTTTTAGGAAGATTTACATCTCTCAGAAGAACATCAACAACCTGAATATTTGCCCTCTTTAACCTATCCTTCACTTCATCGTAGATCCTCTTCTGGAGTTCTCCTCTCTTTGTAGAGTAGAGATCCTCTATCTTATACTGAGCAACAACATTTCTAACAGTCTCCCTAACTATCGGCACAATAACTTTATCAGCAAAATTAATTCCATAGTTCTTGTAAATTTCATCCGCTCTTTCAGGTATTATCCTGTAAAGAATTGTTACATCAAGCCTTACAGGCAACCCTTCAATGCTCAAAGCAGTAATCGGATTCCTGCTTTTATAAGTCATATCTATCTTTTCAACCCTTGTAGAAAAGACAACAACTCTTTCAACGCCAGGAACTACAATGTGGATTCCGGGATAGAGCTCCTCCTTTGAAACCTTACCTAACCTCAGCTTTACACCAATCTCACCGGCATCAATAATCTCAACAGCTTGGGTCAAAATAAGGGCTACAGCAGCAACCCCGATTACTAACGCTGTCACAAAAGAGGCGGATTTACTCCTCTCCACTCTTCTTCTCCTTCAACTTCTTCAGGTACTCTTGAGCTTTTTTGTGCTTCACCACATCTCCTGTCTTGAAGTAGATTGCATACTCTGCAATGTTTGTAGCGTGGTCTCCAACCCTTTCAAGGGCTTTAACCACAAGTATAAGCCTGACAGCTATGGCTCCACTCTCAGGGTTCTTTGCTGCAATCTCTGTCAACTCCTCAAAGAGTCTCTCATAGAAACTGTCAACGATATCATCTTTATCTATTACTTCTTTCGCCAGTTCCACATCTCCCCTGAGAAGAGCCATTATTGAATCCTTCAGCATATCGCTCACTATCGTCAGCATCCTTGGAAGGTCAACGTAAGGCTTGATTGGCGGATGCTTGGAGAGATGAATCGCAGTCTCACAGACATCCCTTGCCAGGTCTCCAACCCTCTCAAGGTCAACAATACTCTTCAGAATCGAGACAACAAATCTCAAATCAGTTGCCTCAGGAGAATAGAGGGCAAGTATCCTTACACATTTCTCCTCAATCTCAAGCTCCTTCAAATCAATCAACCTATCGTACTGGTAAGTGATTTCCGCTTTTTCAACATCCCTCTCAGTTAAAGATTCCATGGCTTCGGTTATTATCTTTCTTGCCATGTCCGCCATTTCTATAAAGCTTCTCTTGAGTTCATCAAGATCCTCTATGTAACGTTCAATCATCATCCCCTCCAGAAAATTCAGTGGTTTTCCTCTTTAACGGGGCGGGAGAGAAGCTCATTCATTACTTCCTCTGGATCCATCCCTTCATGAACAACCCTGTAAACCGCCTCGGAAATCGGCATCTCCACACCGTACTTTTCCGCCAGTCTGACGACAGCCTTTACAGTGTGAATTCCCTCCACAACATATTTCTCATCAACTTTCCCTTCTCTTCTACCAATTGAGAGCCCAAACTGCCTATTCCTTGAGAGCTCTCCGGTACAGGTAAGGACAAGATCCCCAAGCCCTGAAAGCCCGTAAAAGGTTTCTTCCTTTGCCCCAAGCGCCTTTCCCAATCTTTTTATCTCGTGGAGTCCCCTTGTTATCAGAGCAGCACGGGCATTATTTCCAAGTCCCATACCGTCTGAAATTCCCGTAGCAATTGCTATCACATTTTTCAAGGCTCCACCCAATTCAACACCTTTCACATCTGTGGAGGCATAAAGCCTGAAATTCCTTGCGTTTAAAACCTTAACAAGACTTAAAACCTTTTCTTCATCAAATCCAGCAACAACAGCAGCAGCGGGAAGTCCCGCTGCAACCTCTTTTGCAAATGTTGGACCAGAAAGAATGTAATAATTATCTCTCCTGCCAAAAACCTCCTCATAAACTTGAGAAAGGGTTTTGAGCGTCTCTACCTCAATACCTTTACTGGCACAGACAATCTTCTGGTTTCTAATAAATTCCGAGATTTCCTTCCAGAACTCCCTTGTAAACTGGACGGGTATAACAGAGAGAACAATCTCTATCGGTTGAGAGAAAACCTCTTCCATGCTGGAAGTGGCTCTAACAGTTTCAGGGTAGGTAAAACCTTTAAGAAAAACAGGGTTCTCTCTCTTATCATTAATACTCTCTGCAACCTCTCTTTCCCTACACCACTGGACAACATCAAAACCCGATCTTCCAAAATGGATGGCAAGAGCAGAACCCCAGCTTCCAGATCCCAGAACGGCTATTTTCACGACTGTTTCACCTCTTCAAACCTGTTACCGACTCTCCTGAATACGCCCGAAACTAAAACCCCTTTCTCTCTAAGGTGTTTCAACAGTCTGTCCTTATCCTCTTCCTTAACGAGAACTCCGACCCCACATCCTTCAAAAATTTCATCGGGGATCGGAATTGAGACTGCCTTGAAACCTTTCAGGTGCTTCTCAGCCTTCAGCCCTTCGGGAATTGATGGAAAGGCTATGCAGTAATCATACTTCTTGAAAAGTCCAGAAAAGCGTAAAAAGTACACCTTTGCGTGAAGCCTCATTCCCGTAACTATGAAGAAAATTCTCTCCCCAAAGTTCTTGGCTTCAGCCATTTTCATCTCCAGATCAATTGGATTTTTCATTAAGCTGCTTAAGACTATTTTCAATCCTTCTTAAAACCCTCTCTTTTCCAAGAAGCGAAACGAGTATATCCAGTTCAACCCCTTTCATTCTACCTGTCAGACCAATTCTTACAGGCATGAAGAGATTCTTTCCTTTTGCTTTGAGCTCTTTACCTACCTCTTTAACAATCTGCTTAAAAATCCCTGGCGTTAGCTCTCCTTCAAGGATCTTCATCCTGTTATAGAAGTTCTCAATCACCTTCAATCTTGTCTCATCTTCAAGAACAAACTCTTTTGCACCCTCTTCCACTTCAAACTCATCCTTCAAAAACATCTCCATATAAATTGGAGCATCTGCTAAAACAGTAAAATACTCCCTTGTAACTTCAACAACCTTTTCGAGCCATTCTCTGTCATACTTAGAGACATCATAACCGGCTTTCTCAAGGTAAGGAATAACAAGGTCTGTTAGTTTATCAATTGGATAGTTTCTGATATAAACCTGATTCATCCAGTTGAGTTTAGTTGTATCAAAAACGGCAGGAGCACTGTTGACATCTTTTATGTCAAATCTCTCAATAAGCTCTTCCATTGAGAGAATCTCTTTTCCGTCCTTTGGATACCAGCCAAGAAGGGCTAAAAAGTTTGTAAAGGCTTCAGAGAGGTAGCCTTTATCTCTAAACTCTTTAACGCTGGTTGAACCGTGACGCTTTGAAAGCTTGCTCCTATCTGTTCCAAGGATCATCGGCAGATGGGCAAACTGTGGGACAGGAAAACCAAGAGCTTCGTAGAGAAGAATCTGCTTGGGGGTGTTGGAAATATGGTCTTCACCCCTGATCACATGGGAAATCTTCATAAGAGCGTCATCAATCACAACAACAAAGTTATAAACAGGCATCCCGTTGGAGCGAACAATCACAAAATCGCCACCAAGCTGTCTGCTATGAATCTCTATTTCCCCTTTAATGAGATCGTTAAAGCTTATGATTCTGTCTTCTGGAACCTTAAATCTCAAAACAGGCTTTCTGCCTTCAGCTCTGAGTCTTTCTTTTTCCTCTTCTGTCAAATCTCTACACTTCCCAGTGTATCTTGGCGGCTCTCCCCTTTCCAGTTGCTCTTTTCTCATCGTATCGAGCTCTTCAGGTGTACAGAAGCACTCATATACGAGCCCCTTTCCCTTCAGCTCTTCAACGTACTTCTTATAGATATCAAGTCTTTCAGACTGTCTGTAAGGACCATACTCTCCACCGACATCTGGTCCCTCATCCCAGTTGAGTCCCATCCACTTCAGAGCTTCATAGATTACATTTACCGCCTCTTCGCTGTGCCTCTCAATATCAGTGTCTTCTATCCTCAGGATAAACGTTCCGTTGTTATGCCTTGCAAAGAGAAAATTGAAAAGAGCAGTTCTTGCATTCCCCACATGCATGAATCCCGTAGGACTCGGCGCAAAACGAACCCTAACAGACATAAACTCCTCCTGTTGGAAATTTAAAATCTAAAACCCAATCTGCTATCTGCTGCTTTAAAGTATGTTTCGCATAAGAATTTTACCAGTTCAGGAATTATAAATTCCTCATTAATCCAGCAAAATTTATATCCCAAATTTTAATTATGTTATAATCCTCTCCAAAGATTTGAACCGGGAGGAGCTATGAAAAAATTGATAATAGGTACAATCATCTTAGGTATATCCTTATCTTCCTCAAATACGCTTGCGGATATTTGCAGTACAAAACCTGAAGCTGAGTCAAAAACAGAAACGCTTCCTGTAAAGTA
>CAJXJV010000137.1 GCA_913055135.1 uncultured Desulfurobacterium sp.
ATGTTCTATTAAGCCCTTAAGCTCCTGTATCGTTGGAGATTTTGTCGGTTTTGTTGGACTTTCAGGGTTATCATTTGCAGGAGGTAAAACTTCTCCTTTAAGTCTTGGGAGGATTGTTTTTCTCGTAATCTTTGCTGCTTTATCTGCTACCCTGCGGGCATAAATGAAAGCATAGTCTGAAGTTTCTGGCATCATCATGTTGGGGTTTGTTACGTAGTAACCTGCATATCCGTCGTAGGTTCTACCGGTGATAAATCTTGCCTGGTCAAGAGCGTAGATATGAGAATATTTGAGATCCTCAGGAAGTGAAACGATGTTTGGAATAGGAAATGCTCCAACTTCTCCAATGTCCTGCGAAACCTTTGCCCTGGCAAGAAGTCCTGTTAAAGAACCAATAGCATTTCGGAAACCAGTATTTCCTTTTAAGTTTGTGACTGTTGCACAGAATGCTGAAGCAGCAACTCTCGGGTGGATAAATCCTTCCCACTCAGAAATGAGGTTTGTTACGTAGTCGTCCATCTTTTCGTCTTCTGTTTTAGGTCTTGCCTCAAGGAGTGCCCAAACGTATATGTGGCGGGAAACAAGACTTGTGAGATAGCTCCCGATGGCTGCAGCTGTGGATTTGTCAACTGGTACCATTACAATGATGCCTTCAAAGATTGCATCTCCATTTACAAGAGACTGTTCAACTGCTTCTTCTACTGCAGACAGGATGTCATCAGTGGAGTCTGAATTAGCAGCAGCTGCAAAGACGACATTTGCACCGCAAGAAGCCGCATCAAGGAGCTTATTTGCATATTCTCCGTTTCCAAAAAGTTTAATTGGAGTGTCTGGATCTGAAGGAAGGGACAGCCTGTAAACCTTGCCTATTTCTGCCTCTCCTTCTGCCGTTTTAAGTCCAATTGTTATAAAGACTCCTGTTCCTGTTGATGGAATTCTTCCGAGTGCCCCATCCCAAAACCGTATATCAACGTCCGGAAGTATTGATACCTGTCCTTCAAGAAGGTTCATTGTTCTCCTCCTTTGGCTTGATGTTTAACTTCTTTCTGGAGCTTCGGCGTTTCGTGAGATTTGCTCTTCAAAAATGTGTTGAGCATTTCTTTGAATTGTGTTTCAGTTATCTCTGTGTCATCCTTGATTCCAAAAGCTTCTTTAATGCCGTCGAAGATGTACATTCGGTCTCTGAGGACGATTTCTTTTTCTTCATTTCCCTTTCTCACTTTCGTTTTTTTGACTAAAAATTTTTCTGCAATTTCTTTAGCTTTCATAGCTCACCTCGTCGCTGTATTCTGTTATCCAGGAAAAAGCTTTTGAGTCGGCGATAATTCCCTTTACAGTCAGGGTTGCACGGTACTTGTTCGCTCCTTCTTTACTTTCTTCCTCGTCAAACTCAAATGGAGAAATGGAGAGTTCTAAAGGGTTTCCGTTTTCGTCTGTGAGAATTCGATTTTCTATAACCCTGTCTATCACGGAATCTGCTATTGCGTCAGCATTTTCTTTTGTAAGGAGGACAAGCTGAAAGTGATAAAGAATGTCGTGGGTTTTCCTGATGATAATCGTCTGTTTCAGGCTTTCATTTGGGAGAGTTTTGAATCTCTGAGGTGATTTCCTTAAGTTCTGTCCTGAGTAGAGAAGAGCAAGCATTGGAGCCTTGGCTTTGTTATGAAATCCCTGATGTCCTCTGACTGTCGGAACAATGTCTTCAAACATTTGTGTTAGTCTCTCCATTAATTTCTCAACTGAAGGTTTCATGGAGATAGATTAAGGCAGGAAGGTAGAGTTGATTAGGACAGATGGGACAGAGTGAAATTTTTATCGCCGAAAGCTGTCGTAGAAAGCTGCCAGCTTGACTACTTCATCAAATGGAATCAGACCGGCTACAGTTTTGACGTGTCCTTCTTCCACCCTTCTATGTATTGTTGATTTTCCTCTTCCGAGAATTTGTGCTACGTGTCTTATGGGATAGAGTTTCTTAACTTCTCCAAAAAGCTCAATAGAACGCTGTCTTACCCACTCCTCATAATCAACAATAATTGCTTCTCTTCTTGGGAATAAGCTCATTATTTGTTTTTCTACTTCTTCTAACTGCTGTGATAATGAAGCAATTTGTTTAAGTAGTTTTTCTTTTTGTCTAATTAGCTCGTTCAGCTGTCTATCTATGTAGGAATTGCAAATGTATGCTGCTGGCACGTCTGCCTCTTGAAAGCGGTTAAGTAATTGTAGCACAATCAGTCAAAGTATTTCCATAGGCTATCTATGAATTTTGAAGTTCCAGTCTTCTTCTCAAGGGCATCAATTGTGTAAACTAAAGCATCTGGCAAGTCGTCATGGGCTCCTTTGGGGAACTCGACAAGCTGATCAATCAAAAGTTTCTGGTTCTTTTTGAATCTGATTAGTCCGTTCTCTACAAGAGGAGCAAGTTTCTGAATTCTCATTTCTTTGTTCACCTTTGGCTTTATTCCTTTAACTGGTAAGTGAATTCCCTTTTTACTTGCTTCCCGCATTACCTGATTTTTATAAATCTCTTGAAATACAACTTCTTCAAAAATTATCCTTTTAGGTCTGAATGCCAGATATTTCTCAATTATTTTGTTTATAAGTTTTAGGTCTGAAATTTTTTCACCAAAGGCGTCAAGAACATAGATAATACCTGTCTCTTTATCCTTGCCAACTGTAACAATTGCCGAATAGTCTCCTGTCTTCTTACCGGTTGCAGGATCAACTGCCATTACTATTTCAAGTTTTCCTTTTGAAAGCTTATCTGTTATTTCCGAGGGCTCGTAGTATTGAATCCAATCAGGTTTAAATACCATGTCCTCTTCACTTAAAGGTTCATTCAGATATTCTGTCGCAAAGGCTATGCTGCCGATTTTTCTTTTTTTGTCATAAAGCCTATCTAAGCTCCAGTAGCTTTCCCAGAGTGCTTTTTCCCCTTTATCAGTTTTAATAATAGCCTTGAACTTAACTGCAAACCAGTCTGGAAAGTCTCCGTTTTCATACTCTCTCAATAGCCTTGATGGAAGATCATCGTGATGAAGAACAGTATTGGTAAATATCAGGAAAGCGTCTCTATCTGCCATAGGAAGAACGGCTCTTTTAAAACGGCGGTAAATTTTCTCTCGTAAAGTAGCACTTTCAGCAGCTTCATCCTTTAGAAGGTCATCACAAAGAATTAGATCAGGTCTTACCGCTCCTTTCCTTGAACCTCTGAGTCTTCCGTCTATTCCTTTTCCGGAGATATTCACTCCATTCTTGAACTTTATACGGTCACTTTTCCAGACAGAACCTTCTACTTCTCCAAAGTCCTCATATATCCTCTCATTCTCCTCAACTTCGAGTTTAATGTTTTCAAGTATTTCCTCTGCAGCTTCCTTAGAAGCTGCAACTACCATAATGTTTTTATGCCTGGCAAAAAGGGCATTCCAGAGAAGGTAGGCTTCAGCTCTCGTCGTCTTACCGTGTCCTCTGGGTTCTATGTTGATAATTCCCTTGATTCCTTTAACAGGTCTTAAATACTTCCAGTCTTTTGGATCAGTCCAGTTCTTTAATTCTTCCACCATTTCAGGAGTAACTGCTCTTTTGTTGAAAATTTCAAGAAGTATTTTTTGATAGGGAGCAGGTTCAGAGAAGAACTTGTGAGAAAGGTAGTAACGACAGAAGAACCAGAAGTCGTTCTCTGCTCTTTTAAGTCGCTTCTCTTTTTCAGGATCTGCCTTTGGAAGCTCTTCCTCTATTTTTTGAAATGCTCGGTCAAAGGCTCTCTTTTTCCAGGACATCAGGCTTCAAGCTCCTTTCTTATTTCTATGAGGAGTTTTATTCTGGTTTCCTCGTCGTCTATTACTTTTTCAACTGCCTTTGTTATCTTCTGCATTGTTTTCTCTATGTGTTGAATCAGCTGACTTTTGATCTTTTCTATTTGTGCAGTTGTTTTTGCTACTCCAGATGTAGTTGATAGTAGTTCAAGGAGTGCTTTTAGTCTTTCTGCTGTTATTGTTCCTTTTTCCTGCCACTCGGTTAGGGCTTCATAAGCCATTCCAGAGGCTATGACGCTGAGGTTCTGAGAGTGGAGCATCAGGTCAACATCTTCTTCAAGTATCCCTGTCTCTTGAGCTTTGAGGAGTCCCCTATATCTTTTGATGAGTCTGTGAATTGAAGTCTTACTTACCCTAACCGGGAATTCAATATTAATCTGATTTGCTATCTCTTCTAAGGATTTTCCCTCTTTGTAAAGTGCAAAAACTTTTTTCTTGGCTTCTGGGAATTCGTCAAGCTTGTGTCTCTTTGGCATCTTACGTCTCCAGGTCAATTTTGGAATCTATGAATTCTCCAGACAGCAAAGCTTTTCCTTTCGTGGTAAGTTTGACCTTCTTCACTTTGTGAACTGGAGCTGGAATCTGGACATCGTGAGCCTCTAT
>CAJXJV010000138.1 GCA_913055135.1 uncultured Desulfurobacterium sp.
AATACCACCCTCCCATTGGGGAAAGGAGCATGTTAAAAAAATGTTAAAATAAAGCGGTTTTTAAAACAAACTTTTGCAGGAGGGAAAGTTGGATAGAAAAAAGATAACAATAGTTGGCGCAGGTAATATCGGTTCAACCCTTGCACTGCTTCTTGCAAGAAGAGAAACTGCAGACATTACCTTGATCGATATAAACGAAGGAGTTGCAAAGGGAAAAGCTCTTGATATTATGGAAGCTTCTCCAATTCTTGGTTTTAACGCCCACGTTGTTGGAACAGGAAACTATGAGGATACTGCAAATTCAGACATTGTAGTTATTACAGCAGGTTTTCCAAGAAAGCCTGGAATGAGCAGAGATGACCTTCTCTTCAAAAACTTTGAGGTTGTTAAAAGTGTTTCTG
Organism: uncultured Desulfurobacterium sp.; assembly: GCA_913055135.1. Classification (GTDB taxonomy): domain Bacteria; phylum Aquificota; class Aquificia; order Desulfurobacteriales; family Desulfurobacteriaceae; genus Desulfurobacterium. Next base: position 402 of record CAJXJV010000138.1, read on the forward strand.
AACAGATTAAGAAGTACTCTCCAAACGCTTTTGTTATTGTCGTTACAAATCCCCTCGATGCAATGACCTACACAGCTTTGAAAGTTACGGGTTTTCCAAAAGAGAAAGTTTTAGGAATGGCAGGAGTTCTTGATTCTGCCAGATTTGCTTACTTTATTTCAGAAAAGACTAAAATTTCAGTTGAAAACATAAGGGCTTTTGTCATAGGTGGTCACGGTGACGATATGGTTCCTCTCAAAGAGTACACAACGATAAGTGGTGTACCAATTACAAAGTTTCTACCAGAAGAGGAGCTCAACGAGCTAATTGAGAGAACTCGTTTTGGTGGTGGTGAAATTGTACAGCTTCTCAAAACAGGAAGTGCCTTTTACGCTCCTGCTGCGTCAATTCTCGAAATGGTTATTTCTATTCTCTGGAATAAAAGGAAAATTCTATCTGCCAGTGTTTATCTCGATGGTGAGGTAGGAGAATACTACGGAGCTTCTGGACTATGTGTTGGTGTTCCTATAATCCTTGGCAAAGAAGGTGTTGAAGATATTCTTAAGCTTGAACTTTCAGACGAAGAGTGGCAGCAATGGAGAAAGTCCGTTGAATCTGTAAGAAAGCTTGTGGAAAAACTTCCTCTTTAGGAGTAAAAAATGAGAGAAATTCGCGTAGATGAGGTCAGGAAAGTTGTTAAAAAGCTCTGCATGGAAGCAAATTACTATCTCCCTCAGGATGTTTTAAATGCTTTTGAAGAAGGGAAAAAGAAGGAAGCTTCTCCTGTAGGAAAGAACGTTTTTGACATATTGAAGGAAAACGCAAAAATAGCTGCCACAGAGGAAATTCCTTACTGTCAGGATACTGGTTTCGCAGTTATCTTCCTTGAAATTGGTCAGGATGTAAGGTTTGTAGGCGGTAATCTGGAAGAAGCTATAAACAGAGGGGTTGCTGAAGGCTACACTGAAGGTTATTTGAGGAAATCCATTGTTAGTGACCCTCTCTTTGACAGGAGGAATACTGGAAACAATACTCCTGCTGTTATTCATTACAGAATTGTGCCTGGTGATAAAGTAAAGATAACAATGGCTGCAAAGGGTGGTGGAAGTGAAAACATGAGCCGTCTTGCAATGCTGAAGCCTGCTGACGGGATTGAAGGGGTTAAAAAGTTTGTCATCAGAACCGTTAGTGATGCTGGTCCAAATCCCTGTCCTCCAATAACGGTTGGAGTTGGAATTGGTGGAACGTTTGAAAAAGTTGCTTACCTTGCAAAAAAAGCTCTTTTAAGACCTATCGGGCACAGGAATCCTGATCCAAGATATGCAAAGCTTGAAGAGGAACTTCTCGAAGAGATCAACAAGCTTGGAATAGGTCCTTCTGGATTTGGTGGAAAAGTTACAGCACTTGACGTTAAAGTAGAGTGGTACCCCTGCCATATAGCCTCCCTTCCAGTTGCTGTAAACATTCAGTGTCACGCTTCAAGACACAAAGAGATCGAACTTTAGCCGTTACCCTTCTGGCTGCTCGTATAGAGCGGCCTAAACCTTTTCACCGGAGTCGTTATGCACAGCAAAAACTTCCTCTTCTTTATGATAGCAGGAGTTATTCTGGGTTTTATCGTGGGTGGTTATCTTCCAGGTTTTGCGCTGGCTACATCTTTTATTGGTGAGTTATTCCTGAATGGTCTTAAGATGGTCGTTCTTCCTCTTATCACTGTTTCCATCGCAAACTCAATTCTCAACATGAAGAGTCTCGAAAGGTTTAAGCGAATAGGGATAAAAACCTTTCTTTACTATACATTAACCACTTCCATCGCAGTTGGAATTGGAATTATCACTGTAATTCTGTTAAAACCCGGTGAAGGAATTTCTCTAAAAACCGAAACCCCTTTTCAAAAGGAGGTTAACTTTAGTATTCATGACTTAATAGTAAACCTACTTCCACCCAACATCTTTGAAGCACTTGCAGAGTTTAACGTCTTGCCTATCATCGTTGCAACAATCCTTTTATCTCTGGCAATTTTGTCTGTTGAATGGAAGAGAGATCTCCAACTTCACAAGTTAATTTCGGAATTGGACATTGCTCTTCTAAAACTTACAGAATGGATAATAAAATTTGCTCCAATTGGTATCTTTTCTCTCATTGCTTCAAAGATTGCATCAATGGGTGGAGCTGAAACCATAGTTCCAGTTCTTTACTCATTGGGAAAGTATGTCCTGACAGTTCTTATAGCCCTTTTGATTCATGCATTTGTCGTTCTTCCCGCCGTCTATTATGTTTTCACTACGAAAAATCCTTATTCCTACATAGGAAAAGTAAAAGAGGCGCTACTAACAGCCTTCGCAACAGCCTCTTCTTCTGCTACTCTTCCTGTAACTTTAAAAAGTGTGACTGCTGCTGGTGTTAAAAGGACGGTTGCTGAGTTTACGCTTCCACTTGGAGCAACTATAAACATGGATGGAACTGCTTTATACGAAGCTGTTGCGGTTGTGTTTTTAGCTGAGGCTTATGGGATAGACCTTTCTATGGGTCAGTATCTGATCATATTCTTGACGGCAACTCTTGCTGCGATAGGAGCTGCTGGAATTCCTGAGGCTGGACTTGTTACAATGGTTCTGGTTCTTCAATCTGTAGGAGTTCCTCAGGAAGGAGTAGGTCTGATTCTTGCAGTTGATTGGTTTTTAGACAGATGCAGGACAGCTGTTAACGTTCTTGGAGATACAATTGGGGCTGCAATAGTTGATAGATACTCTAAGCTGGAGGCTTGAAATGGTTGGTTTTCTTATTGACCTTGAAGGGACTCTGGTAAAGGATAAAAGTTATACACCGATACCTGAAGCTCTTGAGTTTACTAAACTCCTCGAAGAGAAAGGAATTCCCTGGATTGTTGCTACTAACAACTCTACCGATAAACCGTATCAGTTGGTTGAAATCTTGAGATCAAAAGGGTTTAACGTCAATGAAAAAAAACTTATTTCTCCCAGCCTTCTTGCATCAAACTTCCTGAGAAGAGAGGGTGTTAAATCAATCTACTTCCTTGGAACCGAAAAGATTAAGGAGTTCTTTGAGGAAGAAGGGTTTGAAGTCAGGAATGACCATAACGTTGATGCTGTCGTTGTTGGTAGGGATAGAGAGATTAACTACCAGAAGTTGAAAGTGGCTGCTTCGGCTCTTGTATTAAACAATGCTAAGCTTTTTTCGTTTCACATGAATAGATTGATACTTGATCCAGATGGACTTGTGGGACCAAGCGTCGGAGCTATTGCCACTGCTCTATCTTATGCTGGAAGTAAGTCTATTATCTCCTTTGGAAAACCCTCTAAGGAGTACTTCGAAAGGGCTTTTGAGCTTCTTGGCATAAAAGATCCCGAAAAGGTTTACATGGTAAGTGATGATCCTTTTACAGACCTTGCAGAAGGTAAAAAAGTTGCAAGGTTCAAGACAGTTTTTGTTCTAAGCGGAAAATACAGAAATACATCAATTCTTGATAAGATTGAGAGAAACTTGCAACCTGACTATATTTTTGATCACCTTGGTGAGTGCAAAAAGCTTTTAGAAGGAGTTTAAGATTGGAAAAGATTAAGTGGGTAGAGATAAAAAATTTTAGAAGCTTTTCCGAGCTTAAAATAGAAGGTCTGGGTGATGTAAATATTATCGTTGGAAAAAACAATACAGGAAAGAGTACATTTTTAGAGGCGTTATTTTTGTCAATCGATCATCAGATAGCTCCTTCGATCTTGAGAAGCACTTTAAGAACACTTTTCGGAAAGAGAGGTATATCACTACCACTAGGTTTATTCTCTAACAGTGAAGAAAAGTATGAAAATTCAAAAAGTTTTATAGAAACTTTCTTTTTCCATGGAGTTTCATCAGCATCCATTATTACCTCTGTTGGAAAGTTTGAAGTAAAGAGTCAAAGCTACCTAGAACTTTCTGTTTCCAAATTTTTAAGAGATATAAAAGATGAAGATATTATAAGGAGAATTTTCTTAAGAGATATAAGGAGAATTTTCTTA
>CAJXJV010000139.1 GCA_913055135.1 uncultured Desulfurobacterium sp.
ATTGTAATGATTACAGAAATGACACATGCTGATTTAGTAATACCAATGTCTGCTGCTATTATTACCAGTTACATAACAAGTTTTGGATTTCATCTTTATAAAGGGCAAGTTTTTGAAAAGCCTTTCGAGGTAAAAGGTAACTTAACCAGAGATGTAGCAGATTTGAAAAAGTGATTGTTTAAGGTTGGTGGTTTCAGAGTGATTGTAGAAGTTCAAAGGTTATTCTCCCACACCTTTCAAGGGCGTAAAGGTTATATCCCCCTTCCAGAGTAAAAAGAATCGGAACAGAGAGTTCCTTAGAGGATAGCAATAACTGTTCAATGATAAATCGAATTCCCTCATCAGTTACTTCAAGTCCTGTGAGTGGGTCGTCCCTGTGGAGGTCGTATCCAGCAGAGACTAAGATTATTTCAGGTTTGAATCTCCTTATTGCCTCTCTGTAAATCTCTCCATAGGCTTTCCTGTACTCTAAATCACCAGAACCCTCTGCCATTGGAACATTCAAAATATGGTCATTGTTCTCCTTTTCACTTCCTGTTCCTGGATAAAAGGGATACTGATGAGTTGAAAAGTAGAAAACTTGAGGATTTGTATAAAACGTGTGCTGAGTTCCATTTCCGTGGTGGGCGTCAAAATCGACTATGAAAACTCTTTCAAGTCCGGAGAGAAGAGCTTTTACAGCTCCAACCGCAACATTGTTGAAAATGCAAAAGCCCATTGCTCTATCCCTTTCAGCATGATGTCCCGGTGGTCTGACTGCACAGAAAACAGCTTCATAATCGCCTTTTAAGAGAAGTTCAACTCCTTTTTCAACAGCTCCCGCTGCAAAAATTGCCGCATCGTATGTGTATTCGTTGTAGTAAGTGTCTGGATCGAAAAAGCCAGGAGCATATTCCTTGCAGGAAAGCTTCGCTTCTTCTATGTAGTTTTCACTATGTATAACTTTTAGTAATTCATAGCTTACAGCTTCAGGTTTTAGAACAGGAAAATCGAATTCAGGCAGACTCTTCAGGAAGTATTTAAGTCTCAGACTGTTTTCTGGATGTGTTGGTAAATCGTGTTTAAGGTATATGTCATCGTAAATAACAGCTGTTTTCACTGTAATTTCCTCACAAACTCAAAGTCTGCCTTTCTGTTTTCAATATCAACGTTTATCAGTTTTACTAAAAGCCTATCTCCAATCCTGAAGATTGTTCTGGTCTTCTCACCAACAAGGCAATACTGCTTAGGAACACATATGTAGTAGTCGTTTTTCAGACTTGCAATGTGAATAAAGCCGGGTATTACCTGTTCAATTGTCTCTATGTAAAGTCCCTGTTCAGAGATACCACTGATTATTGCTTCAAAAACTTCACCTATATGTTTCTTTGCATATTGAAGTTTCTTGAGTTCAATAACATCCCTTTCAGCTTCATCAGCATTTATTGACCTTTCAGTTACGTGCTTGCATACAATTTCGAGTTTCTCTTCCCAGACTGGAATATTATCAGCAGTGAATTCTCCATTCAGTGCCATCTTTATGAGTCTGTGGAGTTGCAGGTCTGCGTAACGTCTGATTGGGGAAGTGAAGTGTGTGTAGTGGGTAGATGCAAGTCCGAAGTGTCCAATGTTGTCTGGAGAGTATTTAGCCCTTGCCATAGTCCTGAGCATTAGGTAGTTAATCAACTTCTCTTCGGGTTTACCTTCTACTTCCTCAAGAATCTTTTGAAGCAATTTGGGTTGAATATCGTTTTTGACTGCTGGGACTCTTATCCCAAGAGATCTAACGAAGTTTAGGAATTCCTGAAGTTTTTCCCTATCCGGGGATTCGTGAATCCTATAAACACTTGGATAATCTGCCCAGAACATATACTCAGCAACGGTCTCATTTGCAGCAATCATAAACTCTTCAATTATCCTGTGAGACCAGAGTCTTTCAGCTTTGTAGATGTCAATCGGTTCACCTTCAGCACCAAGAACCACGACAGGTTCTGGAAGGTCAAAATCGAGAGAACCCCTCTTGTAACGTTTCTTATAGAGTATCTGAGCAAGTTCGTACATTGTCTTAAGGGAATCGACTACGTGAGGAAATTTCTCTATTGCCTCTTCATCTCCATCTACAATCTTTTGAGCAATTGTGTAGGTAAGCCTCGCTTTGCTGTGGATTACACTTTCATAGATCTTGTAGTCAATGACCATTCCTTTCTTATTTATTACCATTTCGCATGTGAAAGTGAGCCTATCAACGTGTGGATTGAGGGAGCAGATCCAGTTTGAGAGCTTTTCTGGAAGCATGGGAATACATCTATCTGGGAAGTAAACGCTGGTTCCTCTCTTGTAGGCTTCAAGATCAAGAGCACTTCCAGGCTTTACGTAGTGAGAAACGTCTGCAATGTGGACATAGAGTTTGTAGTTGCCATCTGGAAGCTTTTCAATTGCAACGGCATCGTCAAAGTCTCTCGCGTTTTCACCATCGATTGTAAAGCAGAGCTGTTCTCTAAGGTCAACTCTTCCTTTTATTTCTTCTTCTGAAACTTTATCTGGAATATCTTCTGTTTCCTCGAGGACTTCAGGTGGGAACTCTGTAGGAAGATCGTACTTTCTAATGATGAGTTCAATGTCAAGCTTTGGACCAGTTCTTCCAAGATTTTCCAGGAGCTTTCCAACAGGTCCTCTTGTTTCTGAAGGATAGGATATTATCTCAACAACGACATAATCTCCATCTTCAACCTTTTCGCAATCTTCAGATGTGAGGAGAATATCGTATCGGATTCTTTTGTCCTCTGGGATGACAAAGCAGTGTCTTCTTGTCTTTTCCACTCTTCCAACGACTTTTTTGACAGATCTCTCAATGATTGAAACTATTTTCCCTTCCTTTCTACCATCCTTGAACTCTTTTACGATCTCGACAGCGACGATATCGCCGTTCATTGCACCGCTCATGTTTCTGCCAGGAACAAAGACACCCTTTCCACCGTCTATTGGGTCAACAAAACCGTAACCTTCTCTATAGACACAGAGTTTTCCAACAACAAGGTTGAGCTTTTCTGGAAGAGCGTACTTTGCTCCCTTTAGCTTTACCAGTTTTCCCTGTTTTGCCAGCTCTTTAAGCTTTTCGCGAAGTTCAGTTCTTTCTTCTGGGGAAATCCCTAAGAACTTTGCAATTTCCCTTGCTTTTAATGGTTTGTTTAGCTTTTCAAGAGCTTCGAAAATTCCTTTTTCTATGTTCATATTTCCTCCGGAGAATTGTTGCCAATTTTTCTGAAACTATTATATTATCCTTGTGTCAAATATAGGGCCGTAGCTCAGTGGGAGAGCGCCACCTTGACGCGGTGGAGGTCAGGGGTTCGAAACCCCTCGGCCCTACCATTGGATTAGTAGAGGGTTGGAAGATTTGATAGATCTTTTCCTTTACGTTATCACCGATGAAAGATTCCTAGATGTTTCCAATATTTGTGAAGCCATAGAAAGAGCAATCCTTGGTGGTGCTACCGTTATTCAGTACAGAGCAAAGAAAAAGACTGCAAAAAAAATGTACGAAGAGGCTCTGCTGGTTAGAGAAGTAACAAGACGCCACCATGTTCCTTTTATTGTTAATGATCGATTAGATCTGGCACTTGCCGTTAAAGCTGATGGGGTTCACGTTGGTCAAGATGATCTACCTGTAGATGCTGTAAGAACTATAGCTGGAAAGGAATTTATTCTTGGTCTTTCAACACACAACCTGGGTCAGGTCAGAAAAGCAAATGAAGAAAAACTCGTAGATTACATAGGGTTTGGTCCCGTTTTTCCAACAACTACAAAGGAAAATCCTGATCCTGTTACGGGAGTTGAAGCTCTCTGTGAAGCTGTAAGGATATCGGAACTCCCGGTTGTTGCTATAGGCGGGATAAATGAAAAGAATATAGATGAAGTTCTTAAGTGCAGACCTGCAGGAGTTGCTGTTGTTCGTGCTGCTTTTGAAAAGGGAGATCCGTATGAGAATGTCTTGAGGCTGAAAGAGAGGAGGATTGATTGATTTCTCGATTGGAAGTCTGGGGAGAAAGGTTAGTTGTTTTTTCGACTTTTCTGTTTGCGGTTAGTATTCCGACTTCTATGGCTCTTGACAACATAGCTTCCGGAATAGGTCTCTTAGGGCTTTTGTTTTTGCTAATTTCAAAAAAACTTTCTCCTTTTCCTTCTTTAAAACCTTTACTCTTTTTGTTGGTACCTCAGCTTTTAGAAGCATTGATAAAATTTCCTGCAAAAATTTTTAAAACAGATTTTAATCTGCATTTGGTTCCATACTTTACGGTTTACAGAACGTTATTGAAAAAAGATTACCTTGAGAAACTTCTTCTTCTACTTGCGATTTCTTCTATTGTTCTATCATTTTCTGTAATTTTTGAAGCATTTAC
>CAJXJV010000140.1 GCA_913055135.1 uncultured Desulfurobacterium sp.
AAATTAAAAGCAAACTAATTGCATGGAGGTGTGGGGATGAGAGTAGAAGTAAGGAAAAAAGACCTTGTAAACGCAACAAAAAAGCTTCTTAGAACCGCTGATAGCGGTAAAAACGTTCCTATTCTTGCCTGTTTACTTGCAGAAATTGAAAACGGGAAACTAAGGCTCACCACAACGGATCTTGAAGTTACAGGATGGGCTGAAATTCCTGTTAAAGCTCAAGATGGAGAAGGAAAATTTGTCTTTCCTATTAAGAAGTTCGAAAAAATAGTTTCAAAAGCAAAAGGCAATTCAATTGTATTAGAAGTGAAAGAAACTGAAGGCAATCGAAAGGTCATTATAGACACTGGTAAAACTTCTTTTTCCTTTAAAGAACCCTTCCCTGTTGACGAATTCCCTGAAATTGAAAGAGACTTTAACTCTCTTCTGGAAATGGACGCTGAAACATTTCTTAACATTAGCAAAAAACTTTTACCTTTCGCTTCAAAGGATGAAGGTAGATACATACTTAACTTTATCAACATTGAAGCAAAAAAAGACGCTCTTCACTTTGTAGCAACCGATGGACATTACCTTGCCTGGTATAAGGTTGACTGGGAAGTGCCACCTAATGAAGAGTTTCAAATTTCCATAAATCGCAAAGTAGTTCCTCTCTTTAAAGCATTTATTTCCAATTCTCCAACTGTTGAAATAGGTATCATTGATAGAGAAGAAGGGGCAAAAGTTGTTTTGAAAGCTGGTGATTATTACTTAAGCTGGAAAGCCTTTGAAGGAGAATATCCCGATTGGAGAGCGGTTATTCCAGAGGATTACCCCAATAGAACTACATTCTGCCGTAAAACTCTCCTTGAAGCTATTGATGAAGTTTCCGTTCTCTTTGAAAAAGATTCCGTTCCCGCTGTGAAGTTAGAGATTCTCGATAAAGAACTGACTCTATCAGCCAAGGTTATCACCGATGGAGAAGAACAGGAAGCTGTATCCAAAATAGAAATTGATTCAAATGTGCAAAGAGAACCTATTGTAATTGGCTTTAACCTGAATCATCTATCCACTACTTTGAAAACGTTTTCAAAGGAAACAATAAGAATGCTTTTCGATGACGAGGCTAATGATTGTGTTGTAGCTCCTGTTCTTTTTACCTGCTCACGTGAACCAGAGCTCAAAATCGTTGTAATGCCTATGAAGGTCCAGTAAGGAGGGCATCATGATTCGTATAGAGAACAAAGGGAAAGTGAAAGATAAAGTAAAAGTCAGGATTATTGATGGTAATAGCTCTATAACACGTATGGTTAAACCAGAAACTCTTAAGGTCTTACGGGAAAGACAAAACGAACTTTCCGTTCCAGATGCAGAAGAGCTAATCTACCAGCTTGAAGGTGAAAGGGAAGTTATAAGGGAAATTCCCTTGTCCCTTATTGATTTCCCAGAATTCGAAGTCCCGAAAAATTTCCTTGAAAGTGTTAAAGAATACGGAATCCTTGAACCTCCTCTTGTTTCTCCTACAGGAGATGGAAAATACAAGGTCATTGCCGGTAGAAGAAGGTTAAACGCTGCAAGGATTCTCGGTCTTGATAGAGTCAGATGTATTGTTAAAGAGGACGGCGATAATGCCGTCCTTACCCTTATCGAAAACTTCCACAGAGCCGATAATCCCGCCCTTGAAGCTGAATTAATTGCCAGACTCATAGAAGAGAGAAACTTAAAAAAGACAGAAGTTGCCAAATTGCTTAACGTTTCAAATTCCCATATAACCAAGAGATTAAGACTTTTAAACCTTATTCCAGAAATCTTTGAAAAGCTTAAGAAATTTGAGATTAACATAACCGTTGCCCGTGAACTTGCAAAACTTCCTCCAGAGGATCAGAGAGAATACTTTAATGATCCTGAAAGCAAATGGACTATAGAGGATGTTGAAAAGTTTGTGAGACAAAAGAAGATAGAGAAAAGCACCAAAGTTGCATTAGAACAAGTATCTATTCCTGATCTACCTACAGAGATTGAAATTCCAGTGGAAAAAGTGCTGAATCCTCAAGCTATTCCCCCTATAACAGTAGAAAATTCACTTCCGAATGCTGAACCATTGCCAACCGCTGAAAATCAAGTTGACAATAGCCTGATAAAGGACATGGAAGAAATTCAAAATATTGCCAACGCCATAAAAATCCTCGCTACCGGTAACGAAGCTGTAATTAAAAATGCAAATAGATTGCTCGAAATAGCCACCAAATATCTAAACCAGACCGTGGAGGTGTAAAATGAGAGGGTGTGGAGAAAGAAAAGACAAAGCTCTTTATCTGGAATGTGCCACCTCTCCAGATGGACTGCCCATTGAGCATTTTATCTTTGATCCACCTATTCCAATTAACCAGGAGCCATTTAGAGCTCCCATTCTCTGGAGAGATGAGAGAACAGGTATTTACCATGTCCTAATCTGGATAGGAAAGAAATTCTATGAGTCTCCATGGGATTTTATAAAGGAAGCAGCAATCAAAGGAGTCAGTAGAAGAATACCGAAAAACTTTCCTATCCACAAACTTTCTCCCGGTTCTAAAATGCTATTTGTTCATTCAGATGCTATACTCCAAAACTGGCAAGAACTGGTAGAAGAACTTAAGAAACAGGGAATTTCCAATATTCCATGTCCGAAGGAAAACAAAAACCACAAGGAACTCAAAGGAAACTGTATTGCCCTGCTCTATTACATTCTCAAAGGAGAAGAAACAGAGGATGAAAGTGAATATGGAAAGTGGGTGGATCGCACGATAGGAGATTTAACCTATTCTATCCCAAATCCCTACAAGAAAATAGAGTTCCAGCCGGTGTTTAAAACAGGAATCTTCCTCTACGCTCCAATTACAAACATTGCCTATATCAGTAAAGATGGACAGATAGAGGAATACGTTAAAGAGATTGCTCAGGAATGCAAACTCCCAGTTGTTGTAAAGGAGGAGTGATGCTGAAACCGTACGTAGTGGATGGCGGCGACATGGAAGAAGGAGCCTGCCTTGTTTTTGCCCATAATGTTCAAGAGGCGAGGAAAGTAGCATGGAAGGAAGTAAGCTGGATTGAAGAAGCTGCTGGAGGAGAGTGGATCTATGTAAGAGCTAAGTTGTTGCCCCGTGAGGAATGGGATTACTGGTTCACTATTGCAGACCAGGAAAAGCTCAAAAAGGAAGTCCCTCATGCTATTGAAGATCCACCAGCTTGCAAGAAATGTGGTTATTGGACTGTTCTTAACGAAAATGGAGTTTGCAAATACTGTCAAACAGGAGGAGAAGAACTATGAAAATCTACATGACCGGCTACTCAAACTTACCACAGGAGAAATTTATCGAGAATCTCAAAAAGAACGGCATAACCATGGTAATTGACATCAGGGAAAAGCCTTATAGTCGCTGGCAACCATGGACTTCCGCTAAAAAGCTTCCTGATATTCTCTTTAAACATGGCATTAAGTACAAATGGATGGGAGGAAGCCTCGGAGGCTCCTTTTTCTGGAAAGAAGATGGAGAATGTGGACTGTTCAAAGAAACAGAGCGAAAGGTATGGCTTGGACTTGAAAAAATTGTTGATCTTGCAAAAGAAGAAACTGTCTGTCTTATGTGTGCATGTGGAGATTTTGAAAAGTGTCACAGGAGCGTAATTGCTGTTTTTCTGATTTCTGATTATAAAGCCGATGTTTGTGACATCGATAAAAACGGTGAAGCACAAAAGATAAGACTCACTTGACAATGCAAAGTATTTGCATAATTTAAATTTTGACGATGGAAAAAACCGAATCGTGGAGGTGTATCGTGATAATGCGTATCTGGAAATCCGACTTTGACGATGGCATCGTTTCAAAAGGTTTCTATCTCTTCAAACCTTTGATGCTAACCTCAAAAGCCCTTTACTTAGAAGTTCCGGATGAAAGTGCCCACGAGGAAGTTTATTCACTTCATGGAGAAAGAGCTTCCTGGAATGATGCGGTTGAATGGTTTAGGTATTGGGCAGAAAAAGAAGATGCAGAAGAGTTACAAAGATTCATTGATGAGTTTGAATTTCAACCCTGTTTTATAGCAAACTAATTGCATCGGAGGTGTGGGATGGTAAAGTTAGAAAACCTTAAAAGAGTTGACTTTGGAAATCTCTCCAAGGAAGAAAGAGAGAAAATTAGAAAAGAGGCAAAGGAATGGAGCAAGATATTCGAAAGAGTCTACGCAACTTCTTGTCAACAAAGAACTCTACGGTCCCAAAGCTGTGCTTGTAAAAACCGAAAACGGGAGTGGCTGGGGAGAAGCCAAGTTACCAAAAGGTGCTACTTATAACAAAGCTATTTGTGCCTTAATGTACTTGATAAATGACTTCTCCATAGATCTTGG
>CAJXJV010000141.1 GCA_913055135.1 uncultured Desulfurobacterium sp.
CAGTAAAAAAAATAGCAAATGACTGTGAAATGTTTTTTATCATTGGTAGTAAAAATTCCTCTAATTCTTTAAGACTGGTTGAAGTTGCACAACAAGCAGGTTGCAAGCATTCAGAACTTATTTTTTCAGAAAGCAAAGTGCCAATTGAGAAAATTATTAATTGTTCTACGATAGGAATTTCATCTGGGGCATCAGCCCCAGAAGTGTTAGTAAAGAATTTTATTGATCAAATTAAAAAAAAAATTGACGTTGAGATTAAAGAAGTAGAAATTATTAAAGAAAATATAGTGTTTAAAACTCCAGGGAAGTTAAATTAAATGGTCATATATACTAAAATTTCGAAAAAAGACGTAGTGTCTATTGAGAGAAAATTCAATTTAGGGAAAATAACTTCTTTTAAAGGTCTTGAGAAACTCCACGAGATTATCCTGATGGTTTTAAAAGATTACATTACAAAGTTTTACAGATTCCGATACTCCTGATCTAACTGTGAAGAGTGCAAGAAACTCTATGGGTCTTTGAAATCTTAAAGGGTTTCATGTTATAGAAGAGGCATTCCTTTTTCCTTTCAGGACACCTTGAATAGAAAGGACATCCTTTTGATACTTCTTCCGAATCAAAATCCTTCAGCTTTATCACTTTTCTCTTTCTTTCAGGGTCTGGAATCGGCACAGAGGAGATAAGGATTTTTGTGTAAGGGTGTCTGGTATCGGAGAAAATCTCTTTCGAAGTTCCTTCTTCAACGATGTATCCCCTGTACATAACAATCACTCTGTCACTTATCGCTTCGACGACAGGAAGAGAATGGGATATGAAAAGGTAAGAAATACCTAAGCTTTCCTGAACGTCCATTAGAAGGTTTACTATCTGAGCCTGAACTGAAACATCAAGGGCTGATGTGGGTTCATCCGCAACTACAAGTTCAGGTTCAAGTGCTATTGCTCTTGCTATAGCCACTCTCTGTTTCTGCCCACCTGAGAGCTGATGAGGATATCTATCAAGGTAGGAAGAAGGTAATCCAACTGTTGAAAGGAGTTCCTTAGCCTTCTCTTTTAACTCTTTTTGTGGGAGTTTATAGTTAATTTTTAACCCTTCTGTAACTATTTCCCAGATTCTCATCCGCGGGTTGAGAGAGTTTTGAGGATTTTGAAATACTGCCTGAACATTTTTCCTGTAAATTCTGTACTCTTTCTTTCTTAGGTTAGAGATATCCTTTCCTCTGTAGAAAACCTTTCCTCTATCTGGCTTTTCAAGATCAAGAATTACTTTTCCGAGAGTCGATTTACCACAGCCGCTCTCACCGATTACGCCAATGGTTTCCTTTTCAGAGATAGAGAGAGAAACTCCATTGAGAGCTCTTATAACTTTTTCAACTTTTCCGAAAAAATTCTTCTTTACGGGAAAAGATTTAAAAACTTCTTTGACTTCAAGAATCATCAATAAGAGTGCTCCTCGTCAGGAAACTTTCCAGACTTAACTTCCTCAATGTACTGTTTAACGGCTTCTCTTGCAAGTTTTCCGAGTTCTGCGTAACGCTTTACAAACTTTGGCTTGAACTCTTCAAAAAGACCAACCATATCGTGGAAGACAAGAACCTGACCATCACAGTATTTTCCTGCTCCAATTCCAATGGTTGGAATTGAGAGGAGCTCTGTAATCTCTTTTGCAAGACTGAAGGGAATTTTCTCAAGAACGACTGCAAAAGCTCCGGCTTCTTCAACAGCTTTTGCATCCTCTATTAGCTTTTCTCTTTCCTCTCCCTTTCCTCTCAACCTGTAACCGCCAAGAGTCTTTACGCTCTGAGGCTGGAGTCCTATGTGCCCCATAACAGGAATTCCAGCGTCCACAAGAGCTCTGATAGTTTCTTTCTGCTCAACTCCTCCCTCAATCTTAACAGCGTCACATCCTGTCTCTTTCAAAGCTCTTCCAGCATTCAAAACAGCATCCCTTATTCCTGTCTGATAGGAGAGAAACGGCATATCAAATATGACCATTGCATTTTTTCTGCCTCTGACAACAGCTTTTGTGTGGTGAATCATCTCTTCCATTGTTACAGGGATAGTGGAAGGATATCCCAGAACAACCATTCCAAGGGAATCTCCCACTAAGATTGCATCAACTCCAGCACTGTCGACTATCTTCGCTGTTATATAATCGTAAGCAGTTAGGATTGTTATCTTTTCTCCTTTTTTCTTTTTCTCTAAAAACGTTGCAGTAGTCACAGCCATTAATCACAGACCTCCTTCAACCAGGGAACGAACTCTCTGATCATCTTTAAATAATTCTTATATCTCTCACAGGAAATTTCACCTCTCTTCAGTGCTTCCCTGACCTCACAACCCTCTTCGTTCAAATGAAGACAATCTGAGTATTTACATTGGTATCTCAGGAACTCAGGAAAGTGAAATCTAACCTCTTCTTTCTCCATGAAGTTTAGTGCTTCAACCCTTGAAAATCCTGGGGCATCTCCTATGAATCCGCCTTCAAACGGAATCAATCTTACCTCTCTTGTTGTGTGTCTTCCTCTCTCTGTCTTCCTGCTTACTTCACCAATTCTCAATTCTTCTCCTGTTAATTTCGAAATCAGAGAGCTCTTTCCAACTCCAGACGGTCCTGCAAAAATAGAAATCACTCCTGAAAGTTCTCTTTTTAATTCCTCTACACCTTCTTCAGTTTCTGCACTTGCTCTTAAAACTTTGTACCCAGCAGCTGTATAGATTTTAAACCACTTCTCGAGCTCCTCTTTTCCTTCTTTATCGAGAACATCAATCTTATTAAAAACAACAACTGTATCAAGCCCGAGGTAGTCGTATACAACGAGCAGGCTGTCTATCAAATAGCTCTGAAAAGGCGGGTTTTGAATAGTTGAGACAACAACAACCTTATCAACGTTTGCAATCGGCGGTCTTATAAGTAAGTTTTTTCTTTCCTCAATTTCTTCTATGGCGAAGCTTTCACTATCAACAATCCTCCCTCTTACCCTGTCTCCAGCATAGACCTTATCTTTTTTCTTTACCTTTCCAAGGGGAATTCCTCTGTAACTCTTTTCCTCTTCAGGAACAAAGACTGTAATCTTCTGACCAGCTCTTTCTGTTACAATTCCTTTAGTCATTTAACGTCTTTAACCTCCCAATTAAAAGCCCCCTCCAGGGGGCAGAAAATTAGTAAGGTCTCTTTTTATAAACCTTAACAGGCTTGATGTACTTATCGACATACCTTTTAGTTCCATAGACGTTTAACTGTTCAAAGAGGAATCTGAATTTCTTTTCAAGTTCAGCCATTATCTTATCTTTCACGTCCTGTGGCAGATCCCAGAATTTCTTCTTGAATGGTCCAAAGGCTTTCTTTCTTGTCTTGTAGATGAACTGCTCCTCTGTCCAGCCCTCTTTCCATTCGTTTTTAAGTTCAGTTTTGAGCCAGTTGTAGATTTCCTGTTTGAAATCTTCTGGAAGGTGATCGTAAATGATATTCTGGAATCCTGTCGCAAGATGAATTTCAGCTGTTTTTACTTCAGGGAACTTGTGGAATAGCTCATCTGGAAGCGTTGAAGCACCGTGTTGAACAGAACCTGCCATTGAGTACTTCTTCCTTGCAACCTCTCCGATTTTCTCAAGGACAGAAAAGTCAAGCTTAACTTCAGCTATCCTTCCATCTGGAAGTGGAACACCACCGTGTTCAGTTCCTGTCTGAACACTTATCTTGCTGATGTGTGGAATGTTTTCTCCGTACTGTTTTAGAGTCTCAAGGTATCCTTCCATAAAGGCTTCAAACTCTTCCGGTGTTGAGTTCTTACCACCAATGTGCCCGATTTCACCACCAACAGAGACTGTAATTCCTTCGGGTTCAATCTCCCTGATGAAAGCAGTCATCTTTGCAGTGTTTAGATAGTTATGATACTGCTGTTCTGAGAGTGTTGGTTTACTGTAGTCAACAAGTGTTGATGGGTCGATATCGATGTTGTAGAAGTCAGCTTCTATTGCTTCTTTTGTAAGGGCTTTAATGTTTTCAAGCTCTTTCTCTGGATCCTCAGCATATTTTTTAGCGTTAAACTGGAAGTGGTCTCCCTGTATGAAAACAGGTCCTTTGTATCCTTCCTTTATAGCAGCAGCAAGAGCACAAGCTGTATATTCGGCAGGTCTCTGATCTGTGTAACCAATCTCGGACTTTGCAATTTCGAGAATAAAAGCACCCATTTCCTTCTCAACTGCAATCTTGAAAATCTGCCTCATAACGTCGTAGGTCATTCCTCTGATATTCATTGCAGGAACTGTAAACCACTGGTCAATTTCTTCCCTTGCCATTCCCTGTACGTAAAGGTCATGAATCGAAGATGGAACAATATCCATTTCAAGAGCAATTG
>CAJXJV010000142.1 GCA_913055135.1 uncultured Desulfurobacterium sp.
TCAATAAAACGGTAGTTTTTCCGCTTCCTCTTCTACCATCGATAAAGATATTGTTGGCTGTATAGCCCTCTTTTTTACCACAAAGATCATCTCCTTGCCTGACTGCTTCAAGAAGTTTTTCTAAAGCCTCTTTTATTTCATCTCCAAGAACAAATGTAGAAAAGTCTTTACCAAGACTATGTGCCCCATCCAGTTTTGTTAAATCAATTACCTTTCCCACCTGTAGTCCCCTCTTTAATAATATCATGCAAATGCTAACTTTAGAATTATACAATTCAGATTTAAAATTATCTATAACCCCCTGCAAGAGAAATGGTAAACTCCCTTAACTTCTCTGCAAAAAGGAACTCTATTTCTTAATATTATCCTGTAATTTCCATTTCTGCTTCATCTTCTTCTGTCAGGTTAAACATACGAAAAACTATTTTATCGATTAATGTATCTATGTATGCTTTTCGGAGTTCGAGTTCCTTCAAAACTTTTCTGCTGGCTTCTTTAAGTGCAGATTCAGGAATAGAAGAAGAAAAATAATTATTAACGAAAATAATGACATCTATTATTTTTTCTGAACCTTTTTCAAGTTCATCGTTTATGAATCTTTCAAGTAAATAAATTTTATAACTAAGATTTGTTAACGTTTCAGAAAGGAAAGATAAGAAATCATGAACTGTTTTGCTCCTTGAATTTATAGAATGTAGAATCTTAAAAACTTTTCTTTCTTTAACATGATTCTTTTTAAGTTCTTCCAGTATCTCTTCTGAAAAATCAGAAAAATTGATTTTGGGTATGGGAAGAGGGGATAAAAATTGCTTATTAGCGGCATAATGTCCGCCTCTATGTGGAACACTTATTCTTGTAAAGTAAAAGTTAAGGGGACAACTATTTAAAACCGCTAATAAATACTCTGGAGAATAATCTTCACCGGTTTTTGGTATGATTCCATTCACTCTTACGTTATGGAAATAATATTTTCCTTCTTTATCGTAAAAAACTTCCAGCCTCTTTACAGTTTCAGCAACGCCAAATTTTTTTCTTTCCTGTTTATCCAGATTTTGATGTCTTCCATATCTATACCATTTATCATCATTAAATTTTCCTCCTTCTCTATTTCTTAACTTCCTTTCATTCTCTTTCAGGTACTTCCATATATCCGGATACTCCTCTTTAAGTTCATTCTCCGCTATCAGCTCAGCTTTCTCTCCTGAGACTCTGTAGGGAAAGAGAAGGAGTTTTCTACTTTCCTTTACAAAATACCTCTCAATGTCTTCTCCAGTGATAAGAGGTTTAAGGAGCTCCTTTTCAAGTAAAACTTCTCGCTTTAAAGCTTTTGAGTAAACCCTATAGTGGGAAAACTCGTCTGAAATTAGTTCAAGGATGTAAACATCATCTGCACTTGTCTGAATCCCAACGATTATCTCTTCTACAACATCTTCAAGTTTTACAGAGACGCTTTCCATTTTCTTTAAAATTTCACCCTCTTTCTTAGAAACGAGTATCCATGCATTTTCTCCAAGCTTTGATGTGGAAATCTCAAAAAGTTCCTCTTCAAACCCGGAGAGCCAGTTCTTTATTTCTGATTCTCCTTTTAAATGAGGAGCTTTTGATATTTCTGCTTTTTCATTTTCCTTTGCAGTTAAAAATAGAAGTCCTGTGTAGGTTGTCTGTTTCGGAAAAATCTGATTGTCTCCAAAATCTATGAATCTATAAAGGTGTTTAGATATTAGCTTTCGGAGGTTCCTGCCGTAGTTTAACTTCGTGAATTTGTTGGGGACAATGTATCCAAGGTAGCCGTCTCTATTCAGGAGAGAAAGCCCTTTCTCTATAAAGAGAACATACATATCGTAAGAACCTTCCGGAGTTTGAAAGACTTTGTTAAAGTAATCAACATCCTCTTTCCTGCTCTTTTTCATCTCCTGGATTCTTACATAGGGAGGATTGCCTAAGACTACGTCAAAGCCTCTATTCTTCCTTTGCCACACTTCAGGAAATTCAAGTTCCCAGTGGAAAAATCTCTTTCCCTCTGCCAGCTTCAGGGCTTTTTCAAGTAGTTCCTTTAGTTTCCTATCTTCTTTTTTATTTCCAAAGGCAACTTTCCCTTCAACAATATCAAGGGGGTTTCCTTTAGTTCCGTCTATTAGCAACTGAAGTCCATTGTTTAAAAAGTGTCTTGCTACAAAGAGGTCAAGAACTTTCCTGTAAGGCTCAAGTTCTTTAACTACGAGGCTATAAACTCTCGCACTCTCTTCAACCTCTGAAATATCCGAGTCGGTTATCTCCTGAACCCTTTCGAGGAGTTTTAAAGCACTCATTAATCCTGTGTATCTACTACCAAAGAGACTATTTGTGAATAATTCCTCAAAGCTTTCCGGGTCTGCTCCTATGAGGGAGTTGCCACACCGTAAATGGTGTCAAGGAAGGATAAAGGAGCTCCAACTGTAAATGTATGAAGCCACAGGGAAACTTTTGCAAGTTCTACGGCAAGAGGATTAAGGTCAACGCCGTAGATACACCTTTTCAGGACAATTCTTTTCACAAGGTTTTTGTCCGAGAGTTTTTCTTCGTTTATTCTGTAACCCTCTTCTTTTATTCTGAATAGAATCTTTTCTCTTATTTTTTTAAGTTTTTGAATAAGAGGACTTTCATAAACTTCATTTCCAAAGTAAGTTTTTCCTGAAACTTCATCCACTATCTCTAAGATTCTATCTGACAGATAGTCAACAGCTCCAACCAAGAAATGACCGCTTCCCATTGCAGGATCAAGGATTTTAAGATCAAGAAGTGCTTCCGCCGGGTCAAACTTTTTCAGCTCTTCTGTTTTCCACTTAGCTGTATATCCTTTTAGTTTCTTAAGCTCGGATATCTTCTTTCTGAAAGTCTGCAGTTTCTCTTCTACAAAATGTCCGACAGTTTCTTCTACTATTGTCTGAACAATGTAATCAGGAGTGTAGTAAGAACCTGATGATTTTCTTTCTTCCCTTTCGTTTGTTAAATAGAGGTCTCCTATCTTTACAACCGCATCTTTTTCCGATTTTGTGACTTTATAGACTTCCGTTCCGTTTTTCCTTCCAACTTTCAGAGGCTTTTCTGCCACTTTCAGTTTGAATTCAAGAAGTCCCTCATAGATACTTCCTAACTGTCTGACAGAAAGATCCCGATAGTTTATAAACCTGCCATCTTCTCTGCTGAGTTTGTCAAGAGCTGGAACAAGATATCTATCGGGAATGGAGTAATTTTCAAGGAAAGGATGATTTTCCGGTTTGAAAAGACCTCCATTATAAGCTGAAATCCTTAGAGCTTTATCCCCCTTATCGACTATTTTAAAAAGATTTTTGAGTCTATCGTAGTAAAAGAATTTACAGCTTGGAGTTCTTCCTGAATCGATTAACTCTGCAATTTCCTCTCGTATTTTCATAAGTGAGTAAGGTCTGTAGTTTTCATCTCTCACAGGAAGGAGATTTCTATCCTCTGCATAGAGGAGGAAGAGGAGACGATAGAGGAAAATCAGAGTATTCTCGTAAACCTCTCCAAGAAGCTTTTCGTTTTTCTCTCTACCCTTTTTTACTGCATCCTCAAGAAATCCTTTTGCTATAGACGGGAAGACCTCCAAGAATATTTTGTTTTCCAGACTTTCAGAAACTTTTTCTTCCCACTTTTTCCCTTCCTGTAGAGCTACTTCTAAAAAACTCTTCTTTCTCCACTCTGCAGGAGTAAATGCTTCTTTCCTGAAAAAGAGATAGAATAGCTTTAAATAGTGCAGGTCTCTTTCTTTAACAGCTCTCTCAATGTCAAACTCTATGTAACCCTCTACTCTTGAGGGAAACCTGTGGTAGTAGAGTCTCCATACGTGTCCGTTTGTGAGAATTCCCCACAGAATTTTTCCGTTTGACTTGACTTCCGCAACTGAGAGATAACGAAGTATCTGTCCTACGTCTTTTTCAATGTTTCTGTTCCACCTTTTTGCTTCGAGGATTGCTAAAGCTTTGCCCCAGTCCTTCCTTTTTCTGAATTCTTTCTTTTCTTCCTCTCCAGGAAACAAAACAAAATCTGGAACATCAAGGCGTCTGTCGGAGATGGGTTTCTGACGAAGATAAGAGAAACCAAGAAGATCAAGAATTGAACGAACTACTGTATCTTCAGTATCGGCTTCATCTGGATCACTTCCAGGGAATTCTATTTTGTGAAAACAGGTTGAAATCTCCACAAGAAAATTCTGGACTTCATCTGAGGATAGTCTATTCCAGTCCTCTGTTTCTCTTATTCCTTCCTCAAGAAAGTATGTGCTGAAAAGACTTCCCTGCATTCAGTCTCCTACAGATATCACCTTTTTTGCTGTTTCCTCTT
>CAJXJV010000143.1 GCA_913055135.1 uncultured Desulfurobacterium sp.
AAATAGCAATTCCTGTTGATGCAAGAAGGGATTTGAATATCAAAACAGGAGACAAACTAATTGTTCTTAAAAGAAAAGACGAAGCTGGATTGACTCTCATCAAGCTTGATAAGATGGATGAACTTATGTTTTTGATTCAGGAGGATGAGGACTTCTTTAGAAAATTAAAGGGAGGTGATAGGAAATGATGCAAGTTGGTGCTTGTGGAATATGCTGTGATGTGTGTGTATTGAAAACAAAAGAAATTTGTCAGGGTTGTACAGCGGGAAACACACCTGAAGCTAAAAAGAAAGTAGAGTTTTTGAAAAAGATAGGAGTTCTTTGTCCTGTGTTAGAGTGTGCAACAAAGAACAACATCGCATTTTGCTCTAAAGATTGTAAAGAATTTCCCTGCAAAGTTTTTGAGGAAACAGAATTCCCTTTTAGTAAAAAATTCATTCAAATGATTAGAAACAGAAAGACTGGTGATATAAAATGAGTGAAAAGAAATACACGTGTAAGGATTGCAAATACTACAAGCCAATAGACAAGACAAAAGGCGATTGTTTTGGGCATGTAGTCCCAGCGGATATGCCAGCTGAAAAATGCCCAGCTAAGGCTTTCGAGCCGAAAGAAGAAAAATAGATTTGGTCGATATAATGAGTGAATACTCCAAAAAGCAGAAGGTAGTTGGGTTAATCTTTGGGGGACTAATCTTTCTCGTTGGAGTACCTTCCATCTTAGCTGTCATATCCACCTCCAGCGATAAAAAACTAAATTTACCACATCTAATTCCAGAGCCTTTTAATCTTGTCGTTGCGGTGATATTCATCACACTTGGGCTTTTACTCGTAGCATGGAGCGGTTTTGTTCAGCTTAGGATTGGTAAGGGGACGCCAGTTCCAGTGGTACCAACACAGAGATTAGTAACCACTGGTCCTTATGCACTTTGCAGAAATCCCATGCTCCTAGGAACTGTTATTTATTATTTGGGAATTGGCTTCTGGATTAATTCTTTGTCTGCTGTGATACTAACTGCATTGTTTTTGCTATGTAGTGCAGTATACATAAAACTCGTTGAGGAAAAGGAGCTTGAAGCAAGGTTTGGGAAGGAATACGAAGAGTATAAGAGGAAAGTGCCATTTCTGATTCCACGTTTAAGAAAGGTGAAATAAAAATGGTAAAAGAGATTTTCGCTAAGACAATTTTAAACAAGCATAGGAGGCGTGATAGCTGGTTTTTAGACGATTATTCTTTAAATCCGTACCAATTTTGTGATTTCAATTGTATTTATTGTTACATTCGCGGTAGTAAATACGGAGAAAACATAAAAGAAGGATTAGCTGTAAAGATTAATGCCCCAACTTTGCTTGAAAAGGAGTTGCTAAGAAGAGCTAAAAGGAAAGAATACGGTTTTATTGCTTTAAGCTCAGCCACAGAGCCATGGATGCACGTTGAAGAGAAATATAAGCTGACAAGAAAATGCTTAGAAATTATTGCAAAGTTTAGATTTCCAGTTCACTGCTTAACAAAATCAACCTTAATTCTAAGGGATTTGGATTTGTTAAAAGAAATTGATAAAAATGCTATTTTACCACAAGATTTAAGCAAGTTAAAGCACTGCACACTTATAACTTTCTCGTTATCAACTATTGATGAAAAAGTCGCCAAGATCTTTGAGCCAAATGCTCCAAAGCCAGAGGAAAGGTTAGAGGCATTGCAGAAAATTAAAGAGCATGGCTTTTATGCAGGTATCGCTTTTATTCCAGTTTTGCCTTTTATTTCAGATTCTGATGAGCAATTGGAAGAAATGATAAAAGTTGCGAAAGAATTTCAAGCAGATTATGTTTTTGTAGGAGCCTTAACTTTGTACGGAGTTGGAAAAGAGTTTTATTATAAAATCTTAGAAAAACATTTCCCAGAATTGTTACCAAAGTATAGACAACTCTTCAAAATTTTCAATCAGCCAAGTAAAGCTTATCAGTTAAGGCTTGAGAAGAAGGCAAAAGAACTTTGCGAGAAATACGGAATAAAGTATAAAATTTGGTGATTAAAATGAATAAGGAGGAAATAAGAAAATTAGCGATTTTGCTTTATGAATTGATGAAGAAAGATGAATTGATCGAATTCAAAAATTTGCTTTTAAAAAGTCTAGAAAATGAAAGGACAGGAAAGCTCAATATGGTAAAAACACCAGTTTTAAATACCATAGGGAAAGAACTTGGAAAACTTATTGCTAAGGAAGACTGGAAATTTGAAAGATTGCTGAAACTTTGGAGATTATCTTTTGAAAATGCTAAAAGGCTAGAATACGGGATAACTACTGGAAGAGAAATAAGATATGTTGTAATTAACGCTTTGGGTGAAATTTCTAAAAAAGATTATGAAAGTGCAAAAAAGTTTGTGCTGATCATTTTAAATGATCTAAATGACTGGGAAACTGTCGATGCTTTGGCATTAAGAGTTGTTGTGAATTTAGCAAAGCAGAATAGAGAAGAAGTGTTTCAATTGCTTAATAAATGGGTTGCATCAGAAAGTAAATGGATAAGAAGGCTTGCTATGGCAACTATTGCACCTTATATAAGAGCTAAGCCAAATAATGCGAAACTCTGCTTAGAAGTTATTGAGAAACTAATGCAAGAAAATGATAAAGATGTTAAGAAAGCTGTTGCTTGGGCTTTAAGAGAAATTTCAAAGAAAAATGCAGAGGCGGTCTATAATTTCCTACAGAAATACGGAAATTCTAAAGATGTGAGTACAAGGTGGATAATAAGAGAAGGTTCAAGAAAATTGCCAGAAAATCTAAGAAAGAAATTAAACTATTAATCAAATCTTTTTAACTTTTCACTTTTCTTTATTTTCTCCTTAATCTTTTTCTCCCATTCCTCATACCTCAAAACTCCTTTCTCTTCTAGTAATTCAACTAAAGCGGATAGCATATCATCTAACAATTCAATTTCCTCTTTTAACTCTTCAATTTCTTTTTCTTTCACCATTCTTATTTCACCATCATAAGTCTTGGATAATGAACACAAATACCTTTAACAGAAATGTTACCATTTTTTATAATCTTCACGACTTCTCTCACATATTTCTCCGCTTTGTCTTTATCTGAAATTAAATCGTAACTTTCAGGATAATTCTTTTTTAGCCATTCTTTAAATTCCTTGCTGCCTGCCTTTAAATTCAAAAATTCAAACCAGTAAAAATTTACAAAATTTCTCGTTTCCTTAATCAACTCCTCAACATCAACCAAGTTAGGAATTATCGGGGAAATAAAAGCATAGTTTTTAATCCCGTTTTCGTTCAGTATTTTTAAGGCTTCTATTCTTCTTTCATTGCTTGGAGAAAACGGTTCTATTTCTTTCTTTAATTTTCCATCAAAACTGTTTATCGTTAATCCCACTTCTATATCTTCGAACTCTTTAAGAACATCTAAATCTCTTAAAATCAAATCGGACTTTGTTAAAATGCTTAGTTTTATTTTCTTATTCATATTTTCCAAAACCTTTCTCGTGAGTTTAATTTTCTTCTCTATCGGCTGATAAGGATCACTTACACTTGACATGTAAACTTCTCCTTTAACATTCTCCTTTTTAACTAATTCTGGTAAATTTTCCTTAACGACAACCCAGCTTCCCCATTTTCCGTAATTGTACCACTTGCACATAAACTTTGCATAACAGTAAGAACAAGCATGCTCGCAGCCCACATAGTGGTTTATAACATAATCTGCTCCCGGAATTTTGGTTGGAGTAAAGGCTTTCTTAGCCTTAATTTTGATCATTTTCACTCTCATTTTCCATTCACCCTTTCTTCCTCAGATAACCCTTCTCAGATAAATTGCTGATACTAAATTTTTGGTTGCTACTCATTTATCTGGAGAAAGAACAATAGAAGAAGTAATTAAGTTGTTTAAACGAGCAAAGGAAAGATCAATTAAAAGACCAGAGGGAGTAGTTGTGGGGCTTATGAGATAAGTTTTCAAGAATACAGAAAGAACATAAAGATGTAGAATTTGCAATCAGCTTTGAAAGCTCCGCAAAACTATGCGATGCTTTGATGAATATTAAAATTCCTCAAAATCTCGCTCCAAACGATCCCAACTACATCGATCCCGTTAGCTTTGAGAACAAAGTTCAGTATCGCACCGATTATAGCGCCCACGAGGAGAGACGCCAAAATTCTTACCTTGATTATCAAAGCTACAGCAATTACCAATAAAATCAGCGTTGAGGCTTGAGTTAAGTGGGCTTGAACCTCGTTAACAGCTCGACCAAGCATGTCGAATATCATTGCGATTCCGTTAAAGCCGAATAGAAATCCGACTGCTATACCAACAACAGC
>CAJXJV010000144.1 GCA_913055135.1 uncultured Desulfurobacterium sp.
GGGGAACAGTGTTTGTCTTAAAAGGGATATTACCGGCGAGCATTAAGGTAGCACCGAACTCGCCGAGAGCTCTCGCAAAAGAAAGGACGAGAGCCGCAACTATCCCTCTTTTTGCAAGTGGAAGGACTACTTTAAAGAAAGTAGCAAATTCTCCCTTGCCGAGCGTGTAAGAAACCTTGATGAGATTTCTATCAACAGACTCTACTGCAGCTTTTGTGCTTTTTACGAAAATGGGAAATGCAGCGACCGACGCTGCAATAACAGCTCCATACCAGGTAAAGACAATACATGTATGAAAAAATTTATAGAGAAAAGCGCCGATAACGCCGTTTTTTCCAAGAATGAGAAGAAGTAGATAGCCTGTAACTGTTGGTGGAAAGACGAGGGGAAGAGTAACAAGCGCATCAATTAGATTTTTAAGCGGAAAGCTCCTTGTTGCAAGAAAATAAGAGACGGGGAGGCCGAAGAGAAAGACAAGAAGAGAAGAGAGAGCTGCAACTTTCAGTGAAAGTTTTATTGAAAAAAGAGCTTGAGGATCCATCATTTACCTACCCTCATTGACTTTAAAGAAACCAAATTTTTCAAACTCTTTTCCATCTTGAGAAAGCAGGAATTCTTCGAACTCCTTACCAAGATTCTTTTTCTGTGAAAAATTAACTAAGCCTACGTAGAACATTATTGGTCTGTGCGAACTCTCCGGAAAGACTTCTATGAGTTTCAACTTATCTTTAAATTTCAAATAGTCAGAGTAGTAAATAATTCCTGCATCTGCATTCCCTGTTATAACCCAGATTGTTATTTGCCTTACAGTTGGTGCGAACACCAATCTTTCCTTAACTTTTTCGTAAAGACCGAGGTTTTTTAAAGTTTCCAGAGCATACTTACCGACAGGAGCAAGTTTGTCACCTACAGCTATCTTCTCTGCTTTTTCTAAGGAGGTTACTTTTGAATTCTTAGGAACGACAAGAACCAACTTTGTCCTGGCAAAAGGTAAAGCACTTTCCTTATCTACAACTCCTTTTTTGACTAAATAGTCCATCCAGAACTTTGAAGCAGAGATGTAAACATCAGCTGGAGCTCCAGATTCTATCTGTTTTGCAAGCTTCCCGGAGGATGAGAAGTTGAAAATTACTCTGTTACCTGTCTGTTTCTCAAATCTGTTTCCAATTTCAGAAATGAGCTCCCTTGTTCCCATTGCGGCAGAGATAGAGAGTTCTGCAGCAAAGCTGTTTGAAAGAAGAGAAGAAATCATGATTATCAAAAATAAGAACTTTTTCATAATAACACCTCTCTAAGGTTTCCTAAAAGAGCAATTGAAATTCTGTTACAAAAAGATTATTGGCTTTTTCTTCTCCGTGCCTCTCGTTAGCCCAAACGTAGGCTGATCTGATTGCTGCCTGCCAACTATTTATCAGGTAGTAGAAACCAAGAGAAGTGTAATCAACGTCATTTGAATCATCCACATCGTCATTTGGATCAAGCCACGAGTAACGTCCTACAAGGTGTAAATTTCTGACAGCAGGTACCTCATAGTCTCCCTGAATGTAGAAACCTTTCGCATTCCCAAGGTTTACAGGATTTCCACTACTATCTTTTGCATCTGTTGGATTGTCGTAGAGGTATCCTCCCTCAAAGGCTAAACCAAGAGGTTTTATATCAAGTCTTGTCTCAACGTCAAAGAGATCCCTCTTTACAACAGAGGCTCCATAAGCTTTATAGACAAGTTTGGAGTATCTGTCATAACCTGTTTCGTATCCAGCTCTTACTCTCCATCTGAAATCTTCATTGTTGACAGGCACTGTATCAACTGCAAAAGTGTAGAGGTATTTCTTATCCCTGTTATAAATCTTATCGTTAGAGCTCCACCCTTCTCCATTAAGGATAGAAGCAGTGAACTTCAAACTTTTTAAAGGAGCATAAGTTGCTGCTATACCAACATCTCTCCAGACAGGAGCAATTTTGTTAACTGCAACAGGTCTTTCGGGAAACCAGAGAGTTGTTCCCGATTTCAGGTAGGACATAGAAAGAGGAACTTTAAACTGTCCCATTCTCAAGGAAAGAGGAATTGAGTCAAACTTATAGTCAATGTAAGCATCCCAGAGTTCTACGTTACTTCCCCTGTCAGCTCTGATATGAATCATATAACCGGTGTTATCGTTCAGCTTTCCGTGGAATTTGACTCTTGCCTTTCTAATAATAAATCCATTTCCAGGGTCACCGTATATAGTTTTTTCACCTTCATCTAAATCTTCGGACTGGGAGAACCTGAAAAGGACTCTTCCATCAACCTGGAGCTTTTCTGTTCTCTTACGGGGTGTCACTGTATAGCCAGATTTCCTGAGGAGACTTCTTAACTTTTTGTTTTCTTCCTCAAGCTGGCTGACTTTTTGCTCCAGTTGTTGGAGCTTCCGGAGGATTTCTTCGTTTGAGACCTCCTTGGCAAAGCCTTGAGAAGAGAGAAGAACGAGACTCAGAGCGAGTAAGCTCTTTCTCATCTTAACACCTCCTCCTAAAATAATTAAGGGGTCAGCCCCGGACTGGAACTGACCCCTTAAACTGCAGGTTCTTCGGGTTCCTTTCCAAGTCCGGGAGGCATGTCCGTTTCCAGACATACCCTATCGGTCTGACCCCATAGAGCACCTGCTCCGTAGGCAGTCAGACTCGGAACCCAGCGCAAATTATAACACAAATTTGCGTTTTAGTAATAATAATCCATCACCTACTGGAAGAATCGACGAACAAAAATTAGGATAACTTTTAACATGATGAAGTAAAAGATTCAAGAGTTCTACAGAGCGTTTGTATTTCTTATCAAACTCTTTTCCTGTAACGTAACCCCTGAACAGAACATTGTCAAAAACAGCAACACCTCTGTCTGAAAGGAGAGACTGAACCTTGTAATTGAAGAACGGATACTCCGACTTTACAGAGTCAATGAAAATCAAATCAAACGTTTCACCTTTAGATAGGAATTCCCTGATAGCGTCAAATCCGTCCATCTCAAGAAGTTTTATGGAAGCCCCCGCCTTTTTGAAAAATTCCTTTGCAATAGCGGTTCTCTTCCTGTTTGAGTCAACTGTGAAGATCTCCGCTTCCGGATAACCGTAGTAGATATTAAGTGTACTGTAGCCTATCCCCGTACCAACCTCAAGCACCCTTTCTGGTTCCAGCACCGAAACAAGGAACCGCAGGAAAGCTGCAGCTGATGGCAGGAGAATCGGAACTTTGTTTTCCTTTGCAAATTCTTCAACTTCAATGAGTATAGACTCTCTGCTATTATAATTAGAGGTGAATTCCTCTATGTAATCGGGAACAATTTCACTCAGATTCTGCCATCTTTTAAATTTCATAGGGATATAATATACCAATTCTAAAGCTGGAGGAATTCTATGACCACTACACTTGTAACGGGAGGAGCAGGCTTTATAGGTTCTCACCTTGTAGAAGCACTACTAAATCAGGGGCGAAAAGTTGTAGTTCTGGATGACCTTTCAACGGGAAAGAGGGAAAACCTTCCAGAAACAGAAAACCTGCAGCTTATAGTGGGTTCCATTACCGATCAGAATCTTCTAAAAAACCTGTTTGACAGTTATAGTTTTAAAACTGTATTCCACCTGGCAGCAGTTGCCTCTGTGTTTAAGTCGGTAGAAGAACCTATACCCATCCACAGAGTTAACTTTGATGGAACGATGTATCTCTTAGAATTTTCCCGAAAGTGTAAAGTTAAAAGATTTATTTTTGCCTCTTCAGCAGCAGTCTATGGAGATCTTCCGGAGCTCCCAAAGAGGGAAGATATGCCGGTAAAACCAATCACTCCTTACGGAGCAGACAAGTATGCCTCCGAAAGATATACTGTAAATAGCTTTCACCTCTATGGAATCAGAGCAACAGCCCTCAGGTTCTTCAACGTTTATGGTGAAAGACAGGATCCCTCCTCTCCCTATTCTGGAGTTATTTCAATCTTCATAAATAGAATTCTCCGCTTCCTGAAAGGGAAAGATGTGACTGTAGACATCTTCGGTGATGGAAAACAGACAAGAGATTTCATCTACGTCAAAGATGTTGTTAAAGCACTACTTATAGCAGAAGAGAAGGAGGAAACGGCAGGAAACGTTTACAACGTCGGAACGGGAAAAGAGACCTCACTTCTTGACCTGCTTGAGACTCTAAGGAAAATAGCCGGAAAAATTCCCCATTTAAGATTTCTTCCTCCAAGAGAAGGGGACATAAGACGTTCTGTTGCAAACATATCCAGACTGAAGACTTTGGGCTTTAAGCCAAAATACTCCCTTAAAGA
>CAJXJV010000145.1 GCA_913055135.1 uncultured Desulfurobacterium sp.
TGTCCGATGCAAATAGAATGCGGTTTCCAACGAAAGAGTTCTACTTCAAAGATGCTCTTGAAATGTTAGAAGTCTTCAGAGAGGTTCCCCACGCAGTCTTTAACACTCTCAAAATAGCAGAGAAAATTGACGTAAAGATAGAAAACTCCGGATATCTGCTGCCAAAGTACGACGTTCCAGAAGGCTACACCTACGAATCTTTCCTGAGAGAACTTGCTGAAAAAGGGCTTGAAAGGAGATTCAAAGAACAGGGCATAACTGACGGCGAGACAAGACAGAAGTACTACCAGAGATTGAACCATGAGCTAAAGATAATTTCAGACATGGGATTTCCCGGTTACTTCCTTATAGTCTGGGACTTCATTAACTGGGCAAAGAAAAATGGAATTCCGGTAGGACCGGGAAGGGGTTCAGCAGCTGGATCACTTGTGGCTTACGCAATTGGAATTACAGATATAGATCCTTTGAAGTTTAACCTCCTCTTTGAGCGTTTCCTGAACCCTGAAAGGGTTACGATGCCCGACATTGATGTTGATATCTGTCAGGAAGGTAGAGACAGGGTTATCCAGTACGTTAGAGAAAAGTACGGTGAAGATAAGGTGTGCCAGATAATTACCTTTGGCACAATGAAAACAAAGATGGTTGTAAGGGATGTTGGAAGAGTTTTAGGGATTCCACCAAAAGAAGTTGATAAGTTTGCAAAACTAATTCCAAACGACGCAAAGTCAATTGAGGATGCAGTTGAAAGAGCTCCAGAAATCAAGGAACTTGCTGAAAAAGATGAAACGATTGCAAGACTTCTCAAGATTGCATCAAGACTTCAAGGACTTGCAAGACAGACAGGAGTTCACGCAGCTGGAGTTGTTATTGCTCCAGATACCCTCACCAAGTACATTCCCCTTGCAAAGAGCAAGGATGGAGACGTAACAACCCAGTACGATATGGGACAGGTTGAGGCGCTGGGACTTCTCAAGATGGACTTCCTTGGATTGAAGACCCTCACAATCATCGATAGAACCATAAAACTGATAGAAAAAAGACACGGAATAAAAATTGATTTAGCCAATCTTCCTCTTGATGATGAAAAAACCTTTAAACTCCTTCAAGAGGGAAACACAGTTGGTGTCTTCCAGCTTGAATCTCAGGGAATGAGAAACCTGATGAAGAGGCTCAAGCCATCTGTATTTGAAGATATTATTGCCCTTGTTGCTCTATACCGTCCAGGACCTTTAAACTCGGGAATGGCAGAAAGCTACATAAGGAGAAAACACGGTCTTGAGCCGGTTGATTACATATTCCCTGAACTTGAACCTTACCTGAAGGAGACTTACGGTCTCTTTATCTATCAGGAACAGATAATGCAGATTGCAAACGTCCTCGCTGGATACTCCCTCGGAGAAGCTGACATCTTGCGCCGTGCTATGGGTAAGAAAAAGAAAGATGTTATGGAGGAGCAGAGAAGCATCTTTGTTACAAGAGCAGTTGAGAGGGGCTACCCAAGGGAGAAGGTTGAAAAACTCTTTGACGATATAGCAAAGTTTGCAGAGTACGGCTTTAACAAATCTCACTCTGCCGCTTACGGTTTCCTTGCCTATGTAACTGCATATCTGAAAGCCCATTACCCGAAAGAACTCATGACGACGATGCTCTCCATTGACTACGACAAAACCGATGAGATCGTAAAGCTAATAAAGGACTGTAGGGAAAACGGGATTCCTGTCCTTCCACCAGACATAAACAAAAGCAACGCCCTCTTTTCCATAGAGAATGAAGGAATAAGGTTTGGACTTGCAGGAATAAAAGGGGTTGGGGAAAAAGCTGCCCAGCACATCATTAAAGTAAGGGAAAGAAGTGGAGAGTTCAAAGATATTTACGACTTCTGCGAAAGGGTTGACCTGAAACAGGTAAACAGAAAAGTCATTGAATCACTGATAAAAGCTGGAGCTTTTGACTCTACGAGGATCTCAAGAGCCGCAAACCTTGAAGTCCTTGACAAAGCGATGTCTGTCGCGCAAAGTCTCCAGAAGACAAAGAGCAAAGGACTGATGAGCCTCTTTGGTGATGAGATTGAGATTGTCAACAAGGAGTTTCCAGACACAAAAGAGTGGCCAGACAGGGTAAAGCTTGAGTACGAAAGACAGGCAATAGGGTTCTATCTTTCAGGACATCCTCTACTTGAGTACAAAGATATTATCCAGTTTAGCTTCAACACAACCTCTGAGAAAGATGAGTGGAAAGACGGTCAGGACGTCAAATTGGCTGGTGCCATAACGGAAGTAAAGACAAAAAGAACACAGAGAGGGGATCTCTGGGCAACAGTTGAAATTTCAGACCTTGAAGGAACTGTTTCTGTTTTAGTCTTTCCAAACGTCTTCAAGGAAAAGATGGAGCAGATTACAGAAGGAAACGTTGTCATCATAGAGGGAAGTGTGAGGGAAGAAGAGGAATCAAAATCGGTTATAGCAAAAGATATATATCCTTTAAACGAAAAAATACTCGGCGAAGTTAACAATATTGTGATCAAAATGTACGACGAAGAGATAACAGATGAATTCCTGTCTGCTTTGAAGGAGTTTATAGAGAGAAATCGTAGTGAGAAAGGTAAGCCTGTGATCATAGAGGCAAAATTGAAGGATTGTTTTGTAAAATTGCAACTCCATCCTGACTATTCGTTACCCGTCGAACCTGAAGTCTTTAAAGAACTCCAAAGGATAATTCCAAAGGAGAGAATAACGGTAAACTGAGGTGAAGAATGCAAACGTTGTTTGAATTTGAGAAAAAGGTTGATAAACTAAGAAAGAAAATAGAGGAACTCAAGTCTATGGGAAAATTTGATCCGGTGGTAGTAGAGGAAATAGAGAAAAAATTTCAGAAGAAGATAAAGGAGTTTTACGGAAATCTTTCTCCCTGGGATAGAGTTCAAATAGCCAGACATCCAGACAGACCTCACACCATTGACTACATAAATAACGTCTTTACAGACTTCATTGAACTTCACGGTGATAGACATTACGGAGACGGAAAAGCGATAATCGCCGGTTTTGCTAAATTTTCTGGAATCCCCGTTTGTGTAATAGGTCAGGAAAAGGGCAGGGATACAAAGGAAAAGATAGCGAGAAACTTCGGAATGCCCCTTCCTGAAGATTATAGAAAAGCTCTAAGGGTTATGAAACTGGCAGAGAAGTTTAGAAAACCGATAATCACTCTTGTAGATACTCCAGGTGCTTTCCCGGGAATAGAGGCTGAAGAACACGGTCAGTCAGAAGCTATAGCAAGAAACCTTCTGGAGATGGCAAAGTTAAAAGTCCCTGTTGTTAGCGTTGTTATCGGTGAGGGAGGATCTGGAGGAGCTTTAGCAATAAGCGTTGCGAATAAACTCCTGATGCTTGAGAACGCAATCTACTCTGTTATCTCCCCTGAAGGGTGTGCAGCCATTCTCTGGCAGTCTCAGGACAAGGTGAAAGAAGCTACCGAAGCTCTCAAACTTACATCAAGAGATCTCCTGAAACTTGGAATAATTGATGGAATCATTCCTGAACCTTTAGAGGGAGCTCACAGGGACTACGAAACAACCTTTAAAAATTTCAAAGAGCACGTTTTAAGAGCTCTGGATGAGTTGCTTGGGCTTACTCCTGAAGAGCTTGTAAAACAGAGATATGAAAAGTTCAGAAAAATAGGAGTTTAAAACAAGGGAGTGTCCATAGAACTGTGTAAATTCTATCATGCCTCTAACCTCTCCTCGAAAATTATTGATAGCTGCCCGTAAATAATGCCCCAATCCTTGATAACACTTCTGTTCCATTTTTTCTCAAGCTCCAGAGCAGCTAAATAAAGGCTCTTAAGAACAGACATATCACTCGGAAATACCCTCTTTCCATCTGTTACCTTCCTGAACTTACTATTAACACTCTCTATGATGTTCGTCGTGTACATAAGTTTCCTGAGTTCAAGCGGATACTTAAAGTAAGCCATAAGCTCTTCCCAGTTGGTTCTCCAGCTTTTTATTACGTGAGGATACTTGTTCCCCCATTTCTCTTCAAACTCGTCCATCCTAAGTTCCGCTTCCTCAAGTGTAGCTGCTCCATAAACTTTCTTGAGATCTGATGACAATTCTTTTTTGTCTTTCCACGATACATATCTTAATGAATTCCTTATCTGGTGAACTACACATTTTTGTATTTCTGCTTGAGGATATACTCCTTTTATGGCTTTTTCTATACCTGACAGATTATCCACGC
>CAJXJV010000146.1 GCA_913055135.1 uncultured Desulfurobacterium sp.
TAGACAACTGTCACCCAGAGAATTGTGAAAATGAACCAAGTTGAAAACTTCAATCTTTCAATGACAGCACCGCTTGCAAGGGCAACAGCAATTCCTGCAAATGTTCCCTGAAATGCTGCAAAGAGAAACTCAGGAATGGTTCCGCTTAAAGTTTCAACACCAATTCCTTTCATAAAGAGCTTTTCAAGATTGCCAATAAAGCCGCCAACATCTGATCCAAAGGCAAGTGTATATCCCCACATAACCCACACAACAGATGCTATACAGTAGGCAAGGAAGCTCATCCCTATGGTATTCAAAATGTTCTTACTCCTTGTCATTCCACCGTAAAAGAGTGCAAGACCAGCAGGAGTCATAAGCACAACAAGGGCTGTTGCAATAAGCATCCAGGCTGTATCACCACTATTTAGTGTTGGTATTTCTTCTGCTATTGCTGGTAGCGGTGTTAAAGCCATTAGCAGAACTCCAGATATTCTCTTCATTGCTTAAACCTCCTTGATTATTTTTTAAAGTGCTTCCTGTCCTCTCTCTCCCGTTCTAATCCTCACAGCATCATTTCTGTCTTCTTTAGCAACACTCGTGCCAAAATCGGAAACAAGAGAAGGAAGAAACTTTTTGTTTTATCTGCCCAAAACCTGTAAAATTGCTCTTTAGATTGCACTTTTTTTGTGCAACTTCAAAAGGAGAAGAGATGGAAAAGGAGATCTACCACCCACCCGTTTTGCTAAAGGAATCACTGGAATACTTAAAAGCCAGGGAAGGAGGAATTTTCGTTGATGCAACCTTAGGAGGAGGAGGCCATACAGAAGCAATCCTTGAAGCAAATCCCGAAAATAGGGTTATTGCGATAGACAGAGACGAAGAAGCAATAGAAAAAGCAATGAAAAGACTTGAAAGGTTTGGAGACAGGGTTTCAATCTATCACGCAAACTTCTCCCAGATTGGGGAAGTCTTAGAAGCTGAAGGAATAGAGGAAGTAAATGGAGTTCTCTTTGACCTTGGAGTTTCCCACTTTCACCTGAGAGGGAACAGAGGTTTTACAGTCTGGGAGGAGCAGCCTCTTGATATGAGAATGGACAGAAGACAGAAGTTAACTGCAAGGGATGTAGTTAACGAACTTTCAGAAAAGGAGCTCGCCGACATAATATTCAAGTACGGAGAAGAAAAATTTGCCAGAAAAATCGCCCGTGAAATTGTTAGAAGGAGAAAAATCAAACCGATTGAAACAACCTTAGAGCTTGCAAAAATCGTTGAAGAGGTAATTCCAAAAAAACTCTGGGCAGGCAGGAAAAAACATCCAGCAATCAAGACATTCCAGGCTATAAGGATCTACGTAAACAGAGAATTTCAGGAGATTGAAGAGGGAATCCCGGAAGCTGCAAACCATGTTGCCTGTAACGGCAGGATAGTTGTTATAACATTCCACTCCTTAGAGGATAGACTTGTAAAGAACATTTTGAGAAACCTTGAAGGATTCAAAGTGATAACAAAGAAACCCGTTGAGCCGACAGAAGAAGAGATTACAGAAAATCCTGCCTCAAGGAGTGCAAAACTAAGAGCAGTTGAGAGAATTTAAACTCTTAACTTCTCAAGGCACTCCTTCAGAGAAACTTTTCCCTCGTAGAGAGCTTTACCTACTATTGCTCCAGCAACATTCTCAATTTCTGAAAGTTTGAGGATATCCTCTACCTTAGAAACCCCTCCAGAGGCTATTACAGGCTTTTTAACGTTCTTTGCAAACTTCTCTACCTCTTCAAAGTTTGGACTTGTTAAAGTTCCATCTCTTGAAATGTCTGTATAAACAAAGCCCCATATATCCATTTCGTCATATTTTCTGGCAAGTTCAACGGCAGGTATCTCAGTTACCTCAACCCATCCTCTCGTTGTGACCATTCCACCTTTTGCATCTATCCCAAGAACGATCTTTCCTGGATACTTCTTAACCATCTCCTCAAAAAGAAGAGGCTCCTCCACTGCAACTGTTCCAACTATTACTCTATCAACTCCAACCTCAAATAGTCTATCAACTGCTTCAATAGTTCTGACACCACCACCAAACTGAACTGGAACAGAAACAGATTTCACAATCTCTTCAACTATTGCAATATTCTTTGGAATCCCTTCAAAAGCTCCATCAAGGTCAACAACATGAATCCTTTTTGCCCCTTCCTCTTCCCACCTCTTTGCAACTTCAACAGGATTTTCAAAATAGACCTTCTCCTGATCAGCTCTTCCCTGGTAGAGCCTTACACACTTTCCACCTTTTATGTCAACTGCTGGAATAACTTCAAACATCAGTTTCCTCCTGAAAGAAATTTAAAACACGTTCCCGCAGAGCAAGAATCTCTCTATGAGAAAAATCAATAAAATCGCAATTTTGTATAGCATTAGAAAGCTTGATGTACAACTTATGACTACATTTAGCTCCAAAATAACAATGTACTTTATACTTGCTCTTTTTATAAATTACCAAACCTTCTTTTTCAATCTGATCAATGAAGTTTTCTATAATGTTTCTGATATTTTCATTGCAACTATCTAAAATTAAATCTTCAAGAGAACCTTCACTTTCTGAGTCTGGAAGCATTAAAATACCAACTCTACTATTACAATTGTAGAAAATATCATTAGCGTTTTCATTAAGAATTTCTCTCACTGCATCTTTAACCGATTGGAGTGAAGTATCAGGATTATTATCAGAATCTCTTACTATAAGAATTTTTCTGACATTAGAATAGTTAGGATCATTTTTAATCATCCCCAATTCACGGCGAAGGTTGTCAATACCATTAAGATTTAGAATTTGTAAGTACCGGCAAATATCCCTATTTTCAAGCAATTTTTGAAAAAATGCCTTATCATCAACTCCTTCAACAATTAAAAGATACCTTGTATCTTCTTCTATTTTAAAGCTCATAAACTATCCTCTTATCTCCCATCCTTTGTCTATTCCATATCTAAGGAGTTCTAAATCATAATACGCCGGAATAAAAGTTTCCGAGTCATTTTCTATTTTTCTATCTATACGAATAGTTGTAAACTTTTCCGGATTCGTTTTCTCTTCAGGAATTTCAAAAATTGCCCTGAAGAATTCCTCATCATGTGTTGTAATAATGAATTGAACATCGTTAGACTTTGAAAAAATAAATTCCCACACCTTAGGTTTCACCGAATAATGAAGTCCGTTTTCTATTTCATCTATTAGAATGATTTTTGGTAAATCAGAAGCAAAACTATTAAGATGGATACATATAGCAACAAGTTTTAGAATAAACCTTGTCCCTGCTCCATAAAGAGAAAATGGAACGGGAACACCATCTTCTTTTTGCATGTATAATTCAACTCCTCGCGATGTAATAATCATAATATCCTTTAGCTTGAAAGGTAAAATTCTGTTCATTTCTTCAATCAACTCTTCCTTTTTCCCCATCTCAATAATTGAGCTTAAAATCTCTTCAAGTCCTTTAGATGGAGCATCTAAAGTATTGTCAACAAAGACAGAAATGTACTCAGGGGAACCTGGATGGGGAGACTGTTTAAGTTCTATCCTGGAAGTTTTTACAGCGATTCCCGGAGGTAGAGAAGGAAACATAGGTTGCTCACTCACTATGTGAGGACGTAACCGATATTCCAGGAGTTCATTCCTGGCTATCCTGCCTGTAAATTCAAAGTTCGGAGTGTCAGAATCGAAATTTGAAAGCAACGTCAGTATATACTCAAAATTGAAACCTGTTAAAGATGTTCCTTTTGAAATATGAAGTCTCCCTGTTATTTTCTCTGAGAAATCTCCGTTTCTAAACAAGAATTTAAGACTTTTTACAGGATCAGTAGTTCTTCTATTGCTCAAATAAATCACTCGAGACAGATCGGAAGGAATTGAAAGGATATTTATCAGTTCAAGAATGTTTGTTTTACCCACGTCGTTCTTTCCAACAATAACTGTGATATTGTTGAGATTCAGCTCTATATGTGAAATATTCCTGAAATTGCTTGCTTCCAGAAAATTTATCATCATCGTCCCCTGATTTACTTTAATCCAAGAAGTTTTTTCTGCTCTTCATCATAGATTGCTTTTCTCCAGTTGGTAGCCTTTTTTACATTAGCACCTGCCAAATAAGCTTTCTGCAACACAGCTCTCCACAGTTTAGCTTTCTGTAGGTCAGCCCCCTGTAGATTAGCTTCTACCAGTTTAGCTTCCTGCAGGTTAGCTTTCTGTAGGTCA
>CAJXJV010000147.1 GCA_913055135.1 uncultured Desulfurobacterium sp.
AAATTCCACTTCGTCCCTGCTGCTTCAAGAACGTCCCTCGTGTCTATTCCCATCTTGTGAAAGATGAGAGCAAGTTCGTTCATAAGGGCTATGTTTAAATCTCTCTGGGTATTCTCTATGACCTTTGCAGCTTCAGCAGTCTTTATGTCTGGAGCTTTATGAATACCTGCTTTAATTACTGAGCCATAGATAGAAGAAAGGAGTTCCAGAGTTTCTCTATCACAACCAGATACAACTTTAACTATCCTGTCTATCGTATGCCTCTTGTCTCCAGGGTTAACCCTCTCTGGCGAGTATCCAACCTTAAATCCCTCCATGTATTTAAGCCCTGACTCCTTTTCAAGAATTGGAACACAGATCTCCTCTGTAACACCCGGATAGACAGTCGATTCATAGACAACAACAGTTCCCGGTTTCATAAATCTTCCAACTGTCTCAGAGGCTCTCTTTACAGGAGTCAGGTCAGGAATCTTATGTTCATCAATCGGAGTTGGAACTGTAACTATTACAAGCCTGCACTCAGAGAGCTTATCTGGAGAGTCTGTGTACTCTATCTCAATACTTTTTAGCTTTTCACTCTCAACTTCTCCAGTCCTATCAAAACCTTTCTTTAGCTCCTCTATCCTCTCACTGTTTATGTCAAAACCTACAACATTAAACTTTTCTGCAAGCAGAGCTGCTAAAGGTAATCCAACGTAACCAAGACCGACTACGGCTATCTTTTCCTTTCCAGACAGAAAATCCTCAAAAACTGGAAATCTCATCTCAGGAGCTCCTTATAAAGTTGTAATGTTTTTTCTGTAACCTTTTTTATATCAAATCTTTGTGCCGTTTTCCTCGCGTTCTCTTTCATGCTTTCGTTGTTTAAGTTTTCCAATCCCTTGAGCAGTCCCTGATACAGAGAATCAACACTTCCCGGTTCAACTGCTATTCCGTTCTCCATGTGTTTCAAATAACTCTTTATCCCTCCAACGTAAGAAGCCACAACAATCTTCCTCATTGCCATTGCTTGAAGAAGAGAACCTGCAATTCCTTCATTCAGTGATGGAAAAACAAAAAGATCTGTAGCCTCCAAAACTTGTGGGATATCTCTTCTGAATCCAAGAAGAACCACATTCCCTTCAAGTTCATACTCTTTAATCATCGAAAGAGCTTTTTCGCTTCGGGTATCCCTTCCAGCTAAAAGAAGATAGAAACTTTTATCTTTATAACTTTCAACAAGTTTCTTGAATGCAGGAAGCAGGATATGTTGTCCCTTTACCTCTGAAAAGTTTCCAACATTTGTAATTACTATGGCATCTTCAGGTATTC
Organism: uncultured Desulfurobacterium sp.; assembly: GCA_913055135.1. Taxonomy (GTDB): domain Bacteria; phylum Aquificota; class Aquificia; order Desulfurobacteriales; family Desulfurobacteriaceae; genus Desulfurobacterium. The sequence goes on from CAJXJV010000147.1 coordinate 1,312, forward strand.
CGAACTCCTCTCTTATGGAGCTCTCTATCCCCGGACTAAACCTATCAAGCTCCACACCAGAAGGAACATAATGTAGTTTCCTTCTGATGAAGGGAACATTCTTAAGGTTTTCAAAAATCTCAGGAGACACCGCCAGTACTGCGTCTGTATGAATGTTGTACTTTGTGAGTAGAGAAACTTTTGAAAGCGAATAAGGAACTCTCCTTGTGTAAACAATTTTCGGTCACTTCCCTGTAAAAAACGAAGCAACCCAGACAAACCAGTGAGCTTTCGATATGTGCGTGTTAACAACATCGTAGTTTTCAAGTATCTCAGCCAATTCCTTAGCTTCTCTGAGACTGAACTTTTTAGTATTAGGAAAATAAACTGTCTTTATATCTAATTTTTTTGCCCTTTCATCCAGTTCACAGCCTTTCAAAGTAAGAATGTCCGTTTCATAACCAAACTCATTCATGTACTTTGCAAGCAGAAAACACTGCTCAGTTCCGCCACTCCAGCCTCTTGCAGTTGTCGCCTGAAGAATTCTCATCTCTTTTCTTCCACTATGCAGTAAGATTTGAATTTAACAAGACTCTCCGAACACTTTGTTCCTTTTGCCAGAAAATATCTGGTTTCATTGATCGAAAGATCATAGTAAAACAGTAAAGAATACGCTGTTAACTTATCGATACTCTTATCTATTCCCAATGAATGAAAATTATTAATTCCTACCTCTACCAGAGGTCTTAAATCTCTAAGTTTGTCTTTGTGGAATTTACATGGACAGACCATTGCAATTAGACTATAAATTAACGTAACAGCAGCGATATAAAGAGCAACGGGTTTAAGTAAACCTTTCTTTACAACAACGTAACCAACTATCAGTGACAAAAACGGATACAAATAGTAAGAATACCTTGTAAACTTTAAAGAAACCAGATGTAGCGGTAAAAATACAATCAGAAACATAATCACAAAAACATTCCAGAGATCTTTATCCTTAGTAGAAAAAATTTCCTTTAAATATTCTCTGCCATTCTTTATTACCATAAAAATAAGATAGAACAGAAATACGTTCCATATCCAGAAGTGTTTTAGCAGTATACGCTCATAGAAGAAGAAAGAACGTGGAGTTCCTTCGTTAAGAGTTCCTTTAAATCTTCCAAGTATCTGATTTCCAAAAAACTCCTTAAAAAACTCTGGATAGTGTGTAGCCATATAGAATAGATAAATACCAAAAATTAAACTCCCTACAAAGAGAGAAAAAATTTGATATGAAACCTTTCCAAACTCTCTTTTTAAGACAAAGTAAATAACAACAGCAGCCAATCCTAATAATGCAAAGGGACCTTTTGTTAGTAAACCAAAGCCAATAAGCACACCAACAACAAAACTTCTAATAAACGAGGGGTTTAACAGCAGTAAAATTGTTGATAAATTAACAAACAGAATAAAACTCTCAAACCTAATCACAGTGGAAATCCTGATTACTTCAAAATTGATAATAAAAACTGAGGAGGATATAAAAGCTACAAGTTTACTATCGGAAATTCTTCTGGCAATAAGATAAACCAACAAAGCATCAGCAAGAGCAAAAATAGCAGAAGGTAATCTTGCAGAAAATTCAGAAATACCGAAAAGTTTGAAGCTTAAAGTAATTAACCAGAAGAAAAAAGGTGGCTTTTTAAAGTACAGTTCAACTCCAAGATCAGGTACGAGGTAGTTTCCCGACTTCAGCATATTTTTTGCAATTAATGCATACTTTGCCGCATCCCCGCTCAGTGAAGGTTCGTACAAACGGGAAAAGAAAAAGATTAAAGAAATAAAAGTTATCAGGAAATAGTAATATCTATCACCTATCTGTTCTAAAGACTTACTGCTAAACCAGGTACTGATTGACTTCAACTATACCTCAGTATATAAATTTGAGACCTAATTTTAATCAAAGGACTGAAAATAATGAAAGTGCTTGTAATTCAGATCCGACAGCTTGGGGATGTACTTCTATCATCACCCCTCGGAAGGGTCATAAAGGAATCTATCAAAGGTGCCGAAGTCCACTTCCTAACTTCAGAAATAGGTAAAGACATACTGACTGGTAATCCATTCATAGACAAAATCCTTGTCATAAAAAATGGAATAAAAAACGAGTTGAAAACTATCCTTCAGGTAAGGAAAGAACAGTATGATGCTATTATTGATGTCCAGAGAACCGGAAGATCCAAGAGAATTACACTCCTCTCTGGAGCTCCTTTAAAAGTTGCTTTTAAAAGGGAAAAGGAGAATTTCTACTACAACAGACTTATCGAATGGAAAAACCACGGCTATACTGTCTGGGAAAGAATGGAACTTTTTAGAGGAATAGGAATAGAAAATCCGATTAAACCATATTTACCTGAACTTTATATTCCTACACAGGAAACCAATAAACTGAAAGAACTAATTCCTGAAGAGAATTTTGCTGTTTTAGTACCAACTGCAAGAAAATTAGAAAAAATGTGGAGCTTAGAGAACTTTGCTATGTTAATAGACTTCTTAAAGGAAGATTTAGACATCTCCTCAGTTGTCTGTTACGCTCCTGGAGAGGAAAAATTCATTAAAAAACTCCAGAACTTTTCAAAATCTGGATTTACCTTTCCTAAAAAACCTCTCTCCATCGGAGAATTGGCACTCCTGATAAGAAAAGCTATTTTATTTGTTGGAAACAATTCTTTTGCATCCCACGTTGCTGTCTCGCAAAGAACGAAAACTATTGTAATTGACAAAAGAAAATCAGGATGGTTCCCACCTGTCGAGTTCGTAAAAGAGGTTCATTCCAATGGAGAGTTTCCCGATTTTGAAGAAGTAAGGAATACTGTTGGGAAATTCCTAATCTGAAAACTGTGAAAACTGTATATCACAGAGTT
>CAJXJV010000148.1 GCA_913055135.1 uncultured Desulfurobacterium sp.
TTAGGAGAATATACAGATGCCTTAAATGCGTTTAAGAAAGCATTAGAAGTGAACCCTGAATATGCTGAAGCTTATGCTGGTATAGGTTTTCTTTACCTGAGGTTAAACTCGCCTAAGGCAGCAGTTATAGCCTTTAAAAAGGCATATGAACTTAATCCTCGAGAAATCAGTTATGGGGTGAATCTGGCAATATCCCAGTTAGAGAGTGGAAATGTTAATGGAGCTCTTACTACATTTCAAATCTTAAAAAAAGAATATCCTTTTGTACCGGAAATCTACTACAATGAAGCAGTTGCTTACTTAAAAGAAGAGAATTACAAAAAAGCCATCGAGGATTTCGAAATTTTCTTGGATTTAACTAAAGCAAACAGGTTTTATGAAGGTTACAGGAGAGAAGTTTCTAAGATTTTGAGTCAGATTAAACTTATTTTGAAATCGAAAGATGAACATTAAATCAAAAGGAAAATTAAGGGGGGATAAGGAAGATTTCAGAAAAGGGTTTAGTTTAGTTGAAATTGCTATAGTTCTTATTATAGTAGGTTTTCTCTTAGGATTAGGAATTAGAAGTTGCATGTCAGGAATTGAAACTGCAAAAATAGATAACACTCGAGATAAACTTTTAACGTTTAAGACTTTCATTTTAAATGAGTTCTGCAAGACAGGAAGCCTGCCAGAGAAAAGCGAGATTGATCCTTATTATCTTAAGGATGCTTGGAATAGAGATATTGAGCTAATCTATGCTTCCGATGTTGAGAGTAACAATCCTTGTTTACTAAAAAACACAATCCTTTCACTGATCTTACCCGAAGGGAATAAAGTAGAAAACGTTGTTGCTGTTATTATTTCATCGGCTATGAACAAAGTTTTAGATTCAAACGTTTCTTCAAATCAGGTAGAACTTAGAGAAGATGATCTCTGGGAATACATAACTCTTTACGAGTTAAAAACTAAATGTTGTAAAGGTGAGGAAATTAAAATATTAACTGGTTCTTTGCCTCCTATAGTTCAGGGGGAGAACTATGAAGTTGTGGTTACAGTAAAAGGAGGAAAACCTCCTTATGAATGTAGTATATCGATTGAGAACGGCACGGTAGAAGGTGGAGATAGTTATTGTAAGATTACCCTCTCTGAAGACTATACAAAAGAACTGTCTTCAAATGAAATTTTAATAACTTTAACAGTTAAGGATAGTTCCACTCCTACACTCTCAACTTCAAAAGGCTACCTGGTAACCGTTATAAGGAGAAAGCTATGAGACGCCGTGGATTCACTCTCATTGAAATGGCAATAATCCTTGTTATTTTAGGACTTATACTTGGTATTGGAACGGGCTTTATGGTTCAGTTTATTAAATGGAACAAGAGAAAAGTGACAGGAGAGAAGCTTTCTACGGCAGTTGAATCGGTTATCGGTTTTGTTAAGGTTAATGGTTATTTACCTGACGCTTCTGAGTTTAAATCGGTTTTTGGAGGAAAGGATGAATTTGGTCAGGATTTTATTTATGTCTATCCTTACAAATTGATAAAATCGTTTTTTGAACAATATGAATCTAAAGGATATGATGTGTCCATTTGTGATGTTAAAAGTGTTTCCCTGAGAATAATCGATAACGGTACAAATTCAACCCTTTCTAACGTTGCCTTTTTTGTTTTTTCAAAGGGTGAGGATTACAGGTCAAATACGCATTGTGACGGTAGTTTAATCACAGATTCAGGTGAGTGTAACGGAACGGTTGAAACAGATACAACAGAAGACTACTTGAAAGCTGTAACACTTTATGAATTAAAACAATACCTTGGTTGTGTTGGTATTCCTTTGAAGATACTAAACAACTCTCTTCCTGATGGTGTAGTTGGTGAAAGTTATAATGCTTCTGTATTTGCAAGTGGAGGAATTCCCTTTCTTTCAGGAGGAAAGTATGAATGGTGTTACGACGCTCCTGATGGATGGGGAGGTTTAACCGTTTCTCCTGACAAGGTCTGTTCTTCAGATCAGTGGGGACAGGCTGATGAGTTTGAGATTTCTGGGATACCTGCATCTTCAGGAACTTATCAGGTGAAGGTGTGTGTAAGAGATAATAATGGTTCGGAAGATGGAGATAAGTATATGACCTGCAAGTGGTTTGTTGTATCGATAAGTGATTTTTCAGGTTCCAGTGATAATGGTAGTGTGGTAAGTTCCTGCGACAGCTATACTTTTACAGTTTCAGTAACCTCTAACCCTCGATGGGCACATCCGATAAGTACTTCAATTTTAGGAAAGTGTGTTGATTGGGGGAGGACAAGGGGTACGTATTCTTATTCTGGATCCTTGGATCCGAATGCAACAATAACAGTAATGGAAGCTTGGTGGTGTTCTGGTTCGAATGTCCGTCTTTCGGGAACTGCTCAAACTCTTGATACAAATGGAGATTGTAAAATAGTAGTCTCTTGTGTTAACGGAAAATGTCTTTCTCAATAGGAGTATGAAATGGTAGAACAAAAGGAAGGAAAACTTGGGGATAAGTTGGTAAGACTTGGGCTAATAACTCCAGATCAGTTAGAGATTGCCTTAAAAGAGCAAAAAAGAACGGGAGAACTTCTTGGAGAAGTCCTTTTAAGACTTGGATTCATAACAGAAGAGCAGCTTATGAATGTTCTTTCTGAGCGAAAAGGAATCGAGAGGGTAGAACTCTCTTCTTACTTGATTGATCCTGAGGTAGTTAAGTTAATTCCTAAGAAGTTGGCGGAAAAGTACAAGATTATTCCTATTGCAAAGGAAGATGGAGCTCTTGTCATTGGTATGGTAAATCCTTTTGACTTTGAAGCTATAGATGTCGTATCGAGGTTTACAGGAACCAGAGTAAAACCTGTTGCTATTAAGGAAAAGGAGTTTGAAGAAACATTTTCTAAATACTACGGAGAAGCAAAAAGTATTGAGGAGCTCATAGAAGAGATTCTTGAAGAGAAAGTCCCTCCAGGGGAAGTAGATACAAGAATTATTCAAATTGTGGATTACATTATTTTAAAAGGGGTCAAAGACAAAGCTTCTGACATTCACATTGAACCTGCAGAAGCTGTAACAAGGGTTAGATATAGAATAGATGGAGTAATGACTCTTGGTTTTATTCTTCCAAAGCAGATTCATTCATCGATTGTTACGAGAATCAAACTTATTTCTCATCTCAACATATCGGAAACAAGACTTCCTCAAGATGGTAGGACAACTTTCAAAGTGGGGGATAAAGAGATAGACCTGAGGGTTTCAACTTTACCCTCCATATACGGTGAAGCTGTTGTAATGAGACTCCTCGGTCTCAACGAGGCTCTTCCGAAACTTGAAGAGCTTGGTTTTACCCCTCACAACTACAATTTGCTGCAGAAAACTATACAAAAACCTTACGGTGTAATCCTTGTTACGGGTCCTACCGGTTCCGGTAAGACAACTACCCTTTATGCCTTACTGAATAAGACCTTTTCTGTTCGGAGAACAATAATAACCGTTGAAGATCCGGTTGAATACAAGTGGGAACTGATAAGACAGGTTCAGGTCAATCCAAGAACAGGTCTGACCTTTGCAAAAGCACTCAGGAGCATATTGAGACAGGATCCGGATGTAATTCTGATTGGAGAAATTAGAGATGAGGAAACTGCAAAAATTGCAATTCAGGCTGCCCAGACAGGCCACTTGGTTTTAACAACACTTCACACAAACGATGCGGTATCCTCTATAACAAGATTGGCGGAATTGGGAATTAAACCATTTTTGATAGGAAGTTCTTTGATAGCAGTTTCTGCACAAAGACTTGTTCGCACAATATGTCCTTATTGTAAAGATTCCTACAAAGCTTCTGAAGAAGAAAAGGCATACTTAAAAGTTCCCGAAAACGAGGAATTAATCCTTTATAAAGGCAGAGGTTGTAAAGAATGTAAGTTTCGGGGCTATTTTGGAAGAACTGTAATAGCAGAGATACTCTTAATTGATAAGGAGTTGGAAGATTTAATAATGAAAGAGGCTTCTCTTATTGAGATTATGGATGTTGCTTTAAAAAAGGGATTTAGAACAATGTTTGAGGATGGAAGACTAAAGGTGTTAAACGGGGAAACAACCGTTGAAGAGTTGAAGAGAGTGTTGGGATAAAAAAAATAGAGGGGACGCGTC
>CAJXJV010000149.1 GCA_913055135.1 uncultured Desulfurobacterium sp.
AGTATGGTGGGAGGAAGGCAATATGTATTTAATCAGTTATTGCAGTGGAATACCTCCATTGTGAAAATGTTAGCCAATTATATCCAACCTTGTTAGAATAACTTTATCAGATGCAGCTGGCAGGGGAAAACAGATGATACCTAAGAAGTTTAAAACGGCTATACAAGAACTTCTCTCGACAGATTCTGGTCAAGAACGTAATATGTATCCTTCCATAAAAAAGATTTTTGAGTCTGTGGGATGGAAGTCGCGAGATGTGAAAACAGATGTTTCTATTGCCAAAAGAGGTGTTATTCCAGATGTTGCTGTGGTTGTGAAAGAAAATGGTCTTGAACAGCAGTGGATAGTAGCAGAAGCCAAGTCTTTGAAAGGGCTTTTTTCCGATGAGGAAAGAACAAGAGAAATTCTGAAAGAGAAAAAAAAGTATCTAACCATTGAAACAGAGTGGTTTGTTCTTATAGATCCGCAGTTCTGGAGGATAGTTCCTGTTGTTGGTTTTGATGTTGATATTTCTTCTTCCAAAGTTTTTGATTTATCAGAAAATGAAGATGTAGAAGCTCTCTATTCTTTTCTAAAGAAGGCTCTTTCTCCAGCAGCTTTTAAAGAGAAAAGGTATCTTCAGGCTTTCCTGAATGGAGATATAAGTAGAGTTGCTACCAAGTCTATAGATGAGCATAGAGAGGAATTTTTCTCAACACTTACCAAAAGTTTTTCCCTCTTTTTCGAAGAGGCTAAGAGACTATTTGCTGACCATGGCAAATCTTTCTGGAAAGAAATGGAGGAGGAACTTTCTTATCTAAAAAACTCTTTCAAGAAAAGAGAAATCATTTCTCTTGAACCTCAATTTTCGCCGAACATTCAATTCCTTGCTGGAATGAAAGTGGACTGGGAGGAAGTGGAACAGAAATTTGAAAATCTTAAAAAACTGTATCTTAAAAGTCCTGTTCTTTTTAAGCTTTTATATGAGTATTTATGGCTTCAGAATCGAAAACTTGACGATAAATTTTCTTCATCGGTTGTTTTTAACTCTTCCCTTCTGCTTCTTTCAAAAGTAATTACGATAAGGTTTTTGGAAGATTATTCCTTTTTTGGGAAAAAGTTCTTCTCCAACGGAGGAATAGAAGCTTTTAAACACGTAAAGGAACGATTTGAACTGGAATATACGGAACTTATCAGACAGACAGCAAGAACTGCTAAAGATATGTTTCCAACTATTATGGAAGAAACAGTTTACGACTGGATTGTTGATATTGCCGATGAAAGATTTTCTCAAGTTGTAGAGTATGTTCTCTACTGGCTTTCGTTCTTTGATTTTTCTACGGCTAAAGAAGATATCTTAGCTGGTATTTACACCAATATGGTTTCAGTTTCCACAAGGAAGAAACTTGGTCAGGTATTTACACCACCCTGGCTTGCGGATTACATAATAAAGAAGATCCTGAAGGAGAAAGGAAGCGACATTTCTGTTCTTGACCCAGCATGTGGTTCTGGAACTTTCTTAGTTTCCTTTTTCAACCAAACTGTGGGAAAAGGTATAAAAAGGCAAATAGTTACCTTTGAAAAAGCATTGGAAGTTATCTCTAAACTCCATGGAAACGATATTGATCCATTAGCAAGTGCTATTACCAAGCTCCAGCTTACCTGGCATATCTTACCTTTCTCTAAGGAACTTAAAGAAAAAGGATTTCCAACTTTCAAAGTTTCCAATGGTAATGCTCTGACAGTTAACAACACGATGTTTGAAGCAGGAGGACTCTGGATAATCTATGATAATCGTCAATATGATGCTGTTATAGGAAATCCTCCCTATGTTCGTCCAGAAATAACCAAAAGAGAACTTACAAGGGAAGAACAAAATTACTATGGTAGATTAGCGAAAGCTAACATTCGCTCTCTTTTTGTCTATAAAGCTTTAGATAAATGGCTGAAAGAGAACGGTTTACTTGGATTTGTTCTACCTCTTTCCATCCTTGACAGCGACCACGAGCTACCGTTGAGAGAACTTTTCAAAACTCGCTGGACAATAAGAGAAATAATTGATCTTGAACTTGCTGCTAAGTGTGTATTTCCCGATGTGGCTGTTAATCCGATAGTCCTGATTGTAGAAAACAGACCTCCTACGAAAAATGACAAAATAACCCTTAGATTCCTGGAGAAACTTCCAGAGAAAAACACTTGTTCTACAACTCTAATAGAGCAGCTACAGACAGTAGAACTCCCTTATTTTGAGATTTTTTCAGAAGATGAAAATTCGAGAATTCTTTCAAAGTTAACTCCTGAAAGATTAGAGGTAATCAAGCACATAAGGAGTTATCCCACTTTTTACGACATAACGAGAAGCTGGTGGAGAAAAAGAGGAGAAAGAAGGGAATTTGTAGAGGCTTCCCTGGAACCTCCTACTTTGATAGGTGAGAATGAGAAGTGGGAAGAGAACAAAATGATAGCAAGGGGACTTGTTTTCAGAAGAGAGAAACCCTCAGGGAGTTGGAATATTTACAAGGGAGAGAATATTCTTCCCTGTCAGCTAATAGATGAGCCTGCTGAAACAGGAATAGATGTAACAGGGGTTAGTGATCCCTCATTCTGGAGATTTTCAGAAATTCTTCCAGAAAAAGCGTTTGCTTTTATGAGAATAAGCCTTTCTCCAACAGCATGCCAATTTAATCCGAGGAAGAAAGCTTTTCTTGATACTGCTACCATTTTCTTTCCAGTAGAAGGGCTTAAGGATTTTCCTTTCGACTTCCTTGTTCTTTCTTCATTGTACAGATTCTATTATGTGTTCTATTTAAGGGAAGGAGTTGTATCTCAATTATGGTCTAATCTCTATCCAAGAACATTAAAGAAATTTCCCTGGACAGATAACCTTTTGGGCTACGAAGATGAATTGAAAGATTTGAGGGTAAAGTATCTTGAAGCATGTAAATTTACGAACCTTGATGTTTTGAGATTAATAGAAGAAGAGGTGGAGCTTGATACAGTAGAAAATATTGCTATGAGAAATCCTGAGATAGAGTTTAGATTCTCTTCTTGGAGCTCTGAACAGGAAAAAGGCGAAGATTGGTATACCATTTCCTTTACCCCCTTTGAATGGATGCAGGTAAATGATAGAGAACTCTACGAAGTTCTTAACGATGCTGTTAAGCTCTATAAGGTTAAGTCTGCTAACCCTTCGGATATTCTAAAGCTAAAAATCCCTGCAAATGGAGAAGCTTTACAAAAGTGGAAAAATCTCTTGAATGGTAAGAAGTTCAAGGAGATGGAAAAGCAGAAGAAGGAAGCTTTGAAAAGGTTGGATGGTATAGTTTACGAAGCTTTTGACCTGAGTGAGGAACATATAACTGTAATAGAGGAGGCGGAGAAAGATAGCATAATGGCTTACCTGAAGCCTCCAGAACCGTTTACTCAAAGGAAGTTAAGAGGACTGTGGGAGGGTCTTGATTCGGCTGATAGGTATGTTTACTAAACTGTTTTGGAGTTGGTTATGGCAGAGGTTAGAGAATTTATTGATGAAGACAGACCTGTTATGGATAAGTATTATGACCTTACGGTAAGAAATAACTCAGTGAAAAGGTCAAGTGTTAAGAAAAGGCTCAAACAGCTAATAAAAGAAGACCCAGATTTTCTGGATACCTATCTTTCTCTTTACTGGATTTTGCTTGAGGAAGGTAAGAAGGAAGAAGCTAAAAAGATTTTAGATGAAGCATATCAGAGAGCTTTGAATCTCATAACTGATAAAAAAGGTAACTGGCCTGATCTTCTTGAGTGGAAATGGCTTGAAAACAGGCACATTATAAGGGCTCTTGTCAATAAAGGAATTTCTCTATGGGATGAGGGCAAAACAGAAGAGGCATTAAAGATATTCAGAAAATTATTGAGAATGAATCCGGGGGATGGTCCGGGAGTAAGATACTTTATCCTTGCTATCAGAATGGGAATGTCTTTCGAAGAGTTTGATAAAAAGTTTGAAGAAGGTGGTTATTGGACTTCTGAAATTGAGGAATGGTTTGATGCTAATTGTAAGTTATATGATATCTGGATTTTCACAAGCGATTTTTAGCCATCACCAAACTTTGATATTTTTTATTTTTTATCTCTATTTCTTTCTTGCGCAGATATTTGCAATTAAACGGCAG
>CAJXJV010000150.1 GCA_913055135.1 uncultured Desulfurobacterium sp.
GAAATAATAAAAGAGTATCTTCCAGAACTTCAAATAAAATCAATCAAAAGCGGGGAAAAGTGTTTTGATTGGACAGTCCCACCAGAGTGGGAAGTTAAGGAAGCTTACATAGAAGAATATCCTTCAGGCAGGAGGATAGTTGACTTTAAAGAAAATAATTTACATTTAGTTGGTTACTCTGTTGCTGTTGATAAAGTTTTGTCTTTTGAGGAACTTGATAAACATTTATACTATCGGGAGGATTTACCTGAAGCTATTCCTTACGTCACTTCTTATTACCATCCAAACTGGGGGTTCTGTTTAACCTATAATCAATACAAAACTCTGGATAGAAATAAAAAGTATCGAGCGGTTATCAGAAGCAGACATTTCCAGGGAGAATTAAACTATGGAGAACTTATAATTCCGGGTGAATCGGGGAAAGAGATTTTCTTCTCCACCTATCTGTGTCATCCTTCAATGGCAAACAATGAACTTTCGGGACCTGTTCTTGCTACTTTTCTGGCAAGATATGTAAAACAAAAGAAGAACAGGAGATATACCTATAGATTTATTTTTATCCCTGAAACAATAGGTTCAATCTGCTACCTTAGCAGGCATTTAAAGGAGCTCAAGGAAAAGGTGATTGCAGGTTTTGTCCTGAGCTGTGTAGGGGACGAGGGAAAGTTTTCCTATCTTCCTAGCAGGTATGGTAATACGCTTGCGGATAAGGTTGCTCTCAACCTGTTAAATTACGAAGTTGGCGATTTCAAGACTTACTCTTTCCTTGACAGGGGAAGTGATGAGAGGCAATACTGTTCACCTGGAATTGACCTTCCTGTGTGCCTTGTGATGAAAAGTAAGTTCGGAACGTATAAAGAATATCACACTTCCTTAGATAATTTAGACTTTGTTACGCCTAAGGGACTACAAGAATCTTACGACTTTTACGTAAAGCTGATAGAAGTCCTTGAAAACAATTTTAAGTATAGAGTAACCGTTCTCTGTGAACCTCAGATGGGAAAGAGAGGTTTGTATCATCAAGTATCCCACAGAGGTAGAAGTGATTTTGTAAAAACTTTAATGGATTTTCTTGCTTATGCTGATGGAAAGAACGACCTGATAGACATAGCCAATATCTTAAAGAAAAGTGCCTACGAATTGATAGAAGTAGCAGAAGTCTTAGAAAAGCACGGATTAATCGAAAAACAGTGATGGAGAAATCACAATGGGATATGCCCTTAAAATCTACGAGGCTTTCAGAGACCTTGGAGAGGAGAAGGCTTCCATACTGGCTGAATTTGTAGAGTATATGGAGAGCAGGAAGGCTGCAACTACACAGGAGCTAAAGGAGACAGAGCTTAGACTTCAGAAAGGAATCGAACAGGTAAAGCTTGAGGTAGAGGAGGTAAGAAAGGAGTTAAAGGAGACAGAGCTCAGGCTTCAAAAAGAAATCGAACAGGTAAGAAAGGAGTTAAAGGAAACAGAGCTCAGACTTCAGAAGGAGATTGAGCAGGTAAGAAAGGAGCTAAAGGAAACAGAGCTCAGGCTTCAAAAAGGAATCGAAGAGGTAAGGAAAGAGCTAAAGGAGACTGAGCTCAGGCTTCAAAAGGAAATCGAACAGGTGAGAAAGGAAATCAGTGAAACAAAGGCTTCCCTGATAAAGTGGATGTTCCTGTTCTGGACAGGACAACTTATGGGAATTGCGGGTCTATTGAAGTTGATGCTACATTAAAGAAAGGTCTGGAAAGAAGATAAAATGGGGACAGCAGAATGGAAAAATTTGAAAACTTAAAGAAGGTAGCCAGTTCTGTCAGAAAGAAAATTCTCTACTCAATCTACTACGCTGGAAGTGGGCATCCGGGAGGAGCTCTATCATGTGCAGATATCCTCGTTTATCTCTATTTCAGGGAAATGAATATTTCGGATTTAAATGACCCTGAAAGAGATAGATTTATCCTTTCAAAAGGACACTCATGTCCTGCTCTTTATGCTGTTCTCTCGGAAAAAGGATTTATTCCTGAGGAAGAGTTATGGAAGCTGAGGAAAACGGGAGCTCTTTTACAGGGTCATCCTGAAATGGGAATTCCAGGAGTCGAAGCTCCTTCCGGTTCTTTAGGACAGGGTTTCTCTTTTGCTCTTGGAGTAGCTCTTGCTGCTAAAAGAACAGGTAGAAAGTTTAGAACCTACGTCCTTCTTGGCGATGGTGAGTGTAATGAAGGAGAAGTTTGGGAAGGGGCAATGTTTGGAGCTTTTCATCAGCTTGACAATCTTGTTGCAATTGTTGATTACAATAAGCTTCAGAGTGATTCTCACTGCGAGGAGGTTACTTCTCTTGATCCGTTAGCGGAAAAGTGGAAAGCTTTTAACTGGAATGTTGTCGAGATAAACGGTCATTCTTTTGAAGAGATAGCTTTTGCTCTTGATATTGCAAGGAAGGTTAGGAGAAAACCAACCTGCATAGTTGCCCATACTGTAAAAGGAAAAGGAGTATCCTTTATGGAGAACAATCCCCTGTGGCATGGGAGTAGAGCTCCCACCAGGAAGGAACTTAAACTCGCATTGAAGGAGCTTGAAAGTTGAAGGCTATAGCTTTTGTTCCAGTCAGACTTACTTCTTCAAGGCTTCCTGAGAAACATTTGAAATTTATAGGAGATAGAACTCTCCTTTCCTGGGTTATTAAGAGACTGAAGGCGTGTAAAGAGCTTGATGAAATTGTTATCTGTGTTCCAGATGAACCGGAAAGCGAAAAGTTGAAGGATGTGTGTGAAAAAGAAGGGGTTAACCTTTACGTCTATAAAGGAGACGTTAACGATGTTGTTGGAAGGTTAACAGAAGCGAGCAGGCATTATGATGCTGATATATGTGTTCTTGCAAGTGGGGATTGTCCTCTTCTTTCCTCTGAAACTATAGATAAACTGGTAAAGTTTCTGAAAGAAAACCCGGATTATCATAGAGCTGTTGTAAGTGGGAAAAACGGCAGAGGACCCATACACGAAGGAATAGAAGTAGCAAAAAGAGAGGTCTGGGAACTTGCAGACAGGTTTTCAGATACCCCTGAACTGAGGGAACACCAGTTTCCCGTTATAAACGTCTATCCTGAGAAGTTCTCACATCTGAAGGTTGGGAAGATAGAAGACAAGGACATCTTCTACAGCTTAAACCATAGGATTTCTGTTGATACTCCCAGCGATCTGGAGTTTATGAATAAAGTTTATAAAGAATTGAAGAGGAGAAAAAAAGAGTTTAATCTTGAAAATGTCATAGAACTTCTTAAAGAAAATCCAGAATTGAGGAAGGTCAACTTTCACGTTTGCAGGAAAGGGCTGAAAGATAAGAGTTTTAAAGTTCTCTTTTTTGTCAGTGCTGTTTCTAACTTTGGATTCGGGAATCTTGTAAGGTCACTGGAAGTAGGAACAAGGCTTGTTGATGAAGGGGTAGGTGTAAGATTCGCTGTTCTTGATGAAATGGCAAAAGAATTGTGTGAAAGAAAACACTTTAAAGCATTTGTTGTAAGAAGTTATGAAGAGATAATAGAGCATACTTCAGGTTGTGATGCTGTTATATTTGATGTTAATCGGAATATAGCGGTTTCAGAAACCTTTGTCAGGGAACTTAAGGAAAAGAAGAAACGGGTAGTTTTCATAGATAACGTAAACGATGGAGCAAAGATTTCAGACCTGATAATAGTTCCAACCGCTCATTATACGGGAGAAAATTTTCCTAATCTTCTTCATGGAGCGGAGTACGTTGTAATAAGAAAGGAATTCCTTGAACTCAGGGGGAAGAACTTCCAGAAAAAAGGTATTATTGCAAGGGTGGACAGAGAGTACAGAGATTGTGTAAGGAACCTGTGGAAATCGGTGAAGTTCATTGACTCGTTTAGTGAGTCTTTTCACTTAGAAGTGGCAAATTCCTCCATGGCTATTTTTCATTTTGGTCTTTCCTGTTATGAAGCTCTTTACGTTGATACTCCAGTTATTGTAATACCAAGAGATAATAGCGAAATTGAGGAAATTGCAAAGATTTATAAATTTTCTATTGATGGTGGGAGGGAAAAACTTGGAGATGGAGCAAAAGAAATGGTAAAGAGGATAAAGGA
>CAJXJV010000151.1 GCA_913055135.1 uncultured Desulfurobacterium sp.
CATCTGGTATTACATAACCGACCCAGAAGACATTGTCAGCTATTTCTACAGGCTTTGAATAGTCTATGTTATTCATTGAAACCTCCATAAATAATATTGAGTAATTATTATATCAGTTGCTGATTTAATTATTTATTGCCGAAAATCACTGCAGCAGATGAATAACTCCTTTATTGCCAACTGCTCAAAGATGGAGTATATTTTCAATAAAAAACAGTGCGGGCGTAGCTCAGGTGGTAGAGCATCAGCTTCCCAAGCTGAGGGTCGCGGGTTCGAGTCCCGTCGCCCGCTCCATTCAGGAAACGTAAATGATAAAAACTTATAGACTGGATTTAATTTCATTTGCCATTTCACTTGCTTTACATTTCTTGTTATTTTTAATTCCCGGTTTTACTGAAGTGTTTTACACTAAGACTTACCGAATTGTAGACATCTTACCCCTATCGTTTGACGTAAACGTTGACTCAAAACTGGTAGGGGAGAGAGCAAAAAAGGGAGATTCTAAAATCAGCATGACCACAGGAAGTTTCACTGAAATGCCTCAGGGCAAAGTTTCAGAAAAAAAGAAAACTACGCAGAAGAAGTTTTCAGCTCAACGCGAAGGAGAATATGAATCCACTATTTCCAACAATCTCAATTATTCATCAGGATTAACTAAAGCTATTAGTTCAAAAACTGGAAAAGGAAGAATTGCTCTCTCCTTTTCCTTTTCCATGGAAAACTTCAAAAATAAGCATAGTAAGAAATCACCTGCCATAAGTGCCAGTAAAGTAGCTCCTTACCTTTTGAAAGTCAGGGATAAAATTATTTCTAACTGGAAAAGTCCATATGTCAATTCAAAGAATCTTTTTCCTGAGGATAAAAAAGTCGTTATCTATGTTTCTATAAACAAAAAAGGAAAATTAGACGAAATAAATGTAGAAAAACTCTCATCTGATATGCTTTTTAATCGATCTGCAATCTCAGCCATCTACTCTTCAGAGCCATTTGATCCAATTCCAGAAAAGATAGGATTAAACAAAATTCGTTTAAGGGTGGAATTTGAGCTTAAGTAAAGAAAGTGTCTTGAGTTTCCTCTTAAAGGGTTATGTAAAGACTCTCCGAGTAGAAGTGGAGTTTCAATCAAATGTTGAGTTTCCAGCAATAATAGCTTTCTGGCATGGACGAATGTTCCTGCTTCCTTTTGTTTTTAAGGACTACGCAGATAGGGTTTCGGTTTTAATCAGCCGCCACAGAGATGGAGAGGTAGCAGCAAGAGTTATAGAAAAACTGGGATTTTCTACAGTAAGGGGATCAACAGGAAAAGGCAAGGGAGGAGAAAGGGCTTTTTTAAGAATGGTGGAGCTCTTAAATAGCGGAAAGTCTGTTGCAATAACTCCAGACGGACCTAAAGGTCCAAGAGAAGTTTTTAAAGCTGGAGCAGCAAAGCTTTCAATACTTACAGGAGCTCCTATCTATCCCGTAACTTTCTCAACTTCTAAAGGGAAAAGACTCTCCTCCTGGGACAGATTCCTGATTCCTTATCCTTTCAGCAGATGTAAAGTTATAGTAGGTAAGCCAATCCATCCCGAAGAAAATGAGAATACTGAGTCTTTTAGAAAAAGGTTAGAATTAGCGTTGAAGAACCTGACGGATCAGTGTGACAGGGAGGTGGGATGGAAAACCTGATTGCAATCATTTCAGATTACGGCCTTAAGGATCACTATGTTGGAACTGTTCACGGCGTAATAAGAGATATTAATCCAGAAGCAAAAATCGTTGATATTACCCATAATGTTAGACCATTTGATCTTGTCGATGCTGCTGTTAAATTTAAGTGGTCTTTCAACTACTTTCCAAGGGGAACTGTCTTCTTAATACTTGTTGATCCTGATCCTACCGCAGAACCAATAATCGTTTCCACAGAAAGATTCTTTATCGTTTGTCCAAACAACGGCGTTGGAAGCCTTGTTTTTCAGAAAGAACCCCCGGAAGCCGTTTACAGAATAACTGCTGAACACTACTTCTTAGAAGGACCAGGAAATTTCAGAGGACGTAACATACTTACCCCAATAGCTGCTGAGCTATCAAGGCTTCAGGCTGCTTACCACTTAGGTGAAGAGATGGATCTTTCCCGCTTAAAAAGATTTAGAATACCCTCTCCCGTCGAAATCTCACCCGGTATCTTTGAAGCAATAGTTCTTGACATTGATAACTTTGGAAACCTGATTCTCAATATGGAAAATAAAGGTAGCTTACCCAGAGCAATTGAGATAAACAGAGTTAGAATAGAGAAAAGCTCCAAATCGTTTTCAGGATTTCAGAAAGGAGAACTTTTTGTATCAATTAATCCAGAAGGGCACCTTCAAATAGTTGCCTACATGGGATCTGCTGCTCACATTTTAAAGGCAAAAAGAGGAATGAAAGTCAGAGTGGAGTTTTAAATGTGGGATGGTGTTTACGATGTAATCGTTGTTGGTGCAGGGCACGCAGGTTGTGAGGCAGCTTTAGCCGCTGCAAGAATGGGATGCAGAACCGCCCTCTTTACAGTCAACGTTGACAGAATAGCCGAGATGTCCTGTAACCCTGCAATCGGTGGAGTTGCCAAGGGAACGGTTGTAAGGGAGATTGATGCCCTTGGCGGCGAAATGGCCAAGAACATAGACGAAACGGGAATACAGTTCAGGATTTTAAATAGAAGGAAAGGTCCTGCTGTAAGAGCTCCAAGAGCTCAGGCTGACAAGTACGCCTACAGAGATAGAATGCGCCGTGTTATTGAGAATACGGCAAACCTTGACGTTATCCAGCAGATAGTTGATGACATAATCGTTGAAGATGGAAAAGTCAAAGGTGTTGTTACCCACATCGGCGCAAGGTATGGAGCAAAGGCTGTAGTTGTAACGGCAGGAACCTTTTTAAAGGGAAAGATATTCATCGGCTTTAACGAGTTTGAAGGCGGCAGGATGTGGGAACCTGCTGCAAATAAACTCTCCGATTTCTACCTCAGGCACGGTTTCAGAGTAGCAAGACTCAAGACGGGAACTCCAGTAAGACTTGACGGGACAACGATCGACTTTTCAAAGATGGAAAGGCAGGATGGCGACGAGCCACCACCGTTTTTCTCCTACTGGACAGAACCAAGGAAAATTGAGCAGATCCCCTGCTGGCTTACATATACAACCCCAGAGACCCACAGGATAATCAGTGAAAACCTTCACCGTTCTCCAATGTACGGAGAGTGTAAACTAATTAGCGGTGTTGGAGTTAGATACTGTCCATCCATTGAGGATAAAATCGTAAAGTTCCCGGAAAAAGAGAGACATCACGTCTTTGTTGAACCAGAGGGAAGAAACACGATTGAATTCTATCCAAATGGAACCTCTACAAGTCTTCCTTTTGACGTTCAGGAGAAGATAATCCATTCGATTCCGGGACTCGAAAATGCAAAAATAATAAGACCAGCCTACGCCATCGAGTATGACTTTGTTGACCCAACACACCTCTATCCCACCCTTGAGACAAAAGTCATTCAGGGACTTTACAATGCCGGTCAGATAAATGGAACAACAGGCTATGAAGAGGCTGCCGGTCAGGGAATCGTTGCAGGTATAAATGCTGCCCTTTACGCCCTTGGCAAAGATGAAAGATTTATCCTCGGAAGGGATGAAGCCTACATAGGTGTCATGATTGATGACCTTGTAAACAGAGGAGTGAGAGAACCCTACAGGCTATTCACTTCCCGCGCTGAGTACAGACTCCTTTTGAGATACGACAACGCAGACTACAGGCTCGCAAAGTACGGCTACAGATTTGGCCTTTTAACAAGGGAACAGTACGAGAGGGTCAAGAGAAAGTACGAAACTGTTAAAGTCTTCATTGAAAAACTAAAGGAAGTAAAGGTAAAACCTGCAGTTATTAATCCGGTGCTTGAAAAAGCTGGTTCAACTCCTCTGAAGGAGAGTAAAACCGTATATGAAATCCTGAAGAGACCTGAAGTTAAGCTACAAGAAATACTAAAGGTTGTCCCTTTCGAACTTGATATAGAAGATAGAAAGCTTATAGAAGAAATTTTAGAAGAAGTTGAAATT
>CAJXJV010000152.1 GCA_913055135.1 uncultured Desulfurobacterium sp.
ATTTTTCCACATAAGCGAATTGACAAATTATTTTCTTTTTTTGCGAATTCAAAAAGGGACTGAACATGAGGATTCCTTTTATCATGAGTAATTTCATCCTCATCCACATTGGCCACATAAAGAATGGGTTTTCTAGTTAATAAAAACAAGCGTCCGATTGCAGATAGATTATCCTCTTCTGCTTCAAAGGATCGGGCCATATTCCCAGAATTACAATGATCCTGAAGACGAGAAATAACATCCAATTCTTTCTGGGCACTTTTTTCTTTTTTTGCCCAGATCAAAGTTTCGTGGCTGGCAGTAAACATCCTACAACTTAAATTCGGGGATGCGTTTGGTTTATACCAGCATATTTCGTTAATAATATGCCAACCCTGTTGTTGAAGGGCAAATCCACACATGTATATTGAATGATAAGTTCCAGAAATCCATATAGTTCCGTTTGGTTTTAAGATTCTTTTACACTTTTCTATCCACTGGTAGTGGAAATTAAAATCTTTTTCAAAACCCTTGCTCCTATCCCACTCACCTTTATTCACACTTACTCTTTTTCCTGCATGACATGTAAAACCATCATTAGAAAGGTTATACGGAGGATCGGCGAATATCATATCAACAGATTCATCAGGTATTCTATCAAGCACATTTAAAGCATCGTCAAGGTACAACCTAATACCTTTACGTTTGTAATAGGCTTCTAGCAAACTAATCCTCCTGAGAAACTACGAATTTATCTCTTCCAGTATTCTCCTTGCTGCCTCTTTTGGGTCTTCCGCTCTTGTTATTGGTCTTCCAATAACCATGTAATCAGTTCCCAGTTTCACAGCTTCTGCTGGTGTTACGATTCTTTTCTGGTCGTCCTTTGATGCCCAGGCTGGTCTGATTCCAGGAGTAACGGTTAAAAAATCCTCTCCAAGGTTCTCTTTTATTTTCTTCACTTCTTTTGCTGAGCAGACGATACCGTCGAGTCCCGCCCTTCTTGCCAGTTCTGCAAGTTTCAGAACTTCTGTTTCAACATCTGTATTAATTCCGATTTGTTTTAAATCCTCATTTCCCATGCTTGTGAGGATTGTAACAGCAATGAGGAGCGGTCTTTCAATTCCTATCTTCTCCGAATACTCCCTGTTGAACTCAGCTACCGATTTCATAAACTCAAAACCGCCAAGAGCGTGGATGTTGTACATCCAGACGCCAGCTTCAACTGCCACTTTAGCGGCGGATTTCACCGTATTTGGTATGTCGTGGTATTTGAGATCTAAGAAAACCCTGCAGTTTTTATCTGAAATCTCTTTTACTATCTCTATTCCGCACCTTGAAAAGAGCTCCAATCCCACTTTAAAGTGGCTTATCTTCCCTTTTATCCTGTCAACCAATGAAAGTGCTTTTTCCTTAGAGTCAAAATCAAGGGCTACAATAATCATTTCTACAACTCCTCGATCATGCAGACAAATGTTGGACTGAGAATAACGTCTAACCTGTCTATTTCCTCAATTGCCTTCAGGATTTTGCTCTTACAGGCTGGATGTGTTGTCATTACAACCGGAACACCACCATTGATATCGATGCTCTTCTGGAGAGCCATCTTTATGCTTATTCCGTAATCTGCAAGAATTTTAGAAATTTTTGCAAGAACCCCTGGTTTATCTACCGCTGTAAACCTTAGATAAAAACTGGAGATGAATTCCTCTGGAGCTTTTATTTTTAGCTTTTCCTCATCTTTGAACAGACATTCTGGAACTGAATACCTGTTCCCAATTGCAATATCGATGATGTCGCTGACAACGGCACTTGCGGTTGGTTTTTCGCCTGCTCCTTTTCCGTAGTAGAGAGTATCTCCAACAAAGTCTCCCTCTATCAGACAGGCATTGAAAACGCCGTTAACGTTTGAAAGAATGTGGTTTTCTGGAATCATTGTTGGATGGACTCTAACTTCTAACTCTTCATCGACGAGCTTTGAAATTGCAAGAAGCTTTACTTTGTAGCCAAATTCACGGGCGAGCTCTATATCAAGGGGTGTAATGTCTTTGATTCCTCTAACATAAACGTTTTCAGTCTTTACCCATCTGCAGAACGAGAGTGTACTGAGAACTGCTATCTTGTGAGCAGCATCGTACCCTTCTACATCAAGAGTCGGGTCTGCTTCAGCGTATCCCAGTTCCTGTGCTTTCCTTAGAGCTTCTTCAAAGGTTATTCCTTTTTCTGTCATCTCAGTAAGGATGTAGTTTGCCGTTCCGTTTATGATTCCGCAAATCCTTTCGATTTTGTTTCCTGCAAGTCCTTCCCTTAGGGCTTTTATGACAGGTATTCCACCTCCAACGCTTGCCTCAAATTTTAATGAAACTCCTTTTTCCCTTGCTTTTTTAAACAGTTCCTCTCCGTAATCCGCAAGGAGAGCCTTGTTTGCAGTTACGACATCCCTTCCTTTCTCTATGGCTGAGAGGATTATCTCCTTTGCAATTGTTGTTCCGCCAATCAGTTCAACAACAACGTCACATTTCCTTTCAAGTGCTTTAAACCCGTTGTCAACTATCTTTTCTTCAGGAATGCCTAATTTTTTGACCTTTTCAACATCCTTGTCTGCAACAAAAACAATGTCAATCCTTTTGCCGATTCTTTCTGCAATGACCTCTCTATTTTCTATTAGAAGCTTTACAACGCCTCCACCAACCGTTCCGCAACCGATTATTCCAACTTTTAGACTATCCATTTTCTCCTCTTAAACCTTTATCTTCCTCAGTCCGTATTTCTCGAAAGCTCTCTTTATTCCTCTAACAGCTTGCTTAATTCGGAGTTCGTTCTCAACAAGGGCAAATCTTACATACTTATCTCCATACTCTCCAAATCCTATTCCTGGAGAGACAGCAACTTTACCATCTAAAAGGAGCATCTTTGCAAATTCCAAGGAACCCATGGATTGGAATTCCTTAGGGATTTCCGCCCAGACAAACATTGTGGCTTTTGGTTTTTCAACCTTCCAACCTATTCTATTTAAGCCTTCAACAAGGACGTCCCTTCTTCTCTCGTAAATCTTTCTGTACTCCTCCACACAGGACTGATCCCCTTTCAGAGCAATAATTGCAGCTATCTGAATTGGCTGGAACATTCCATAGTCGAGGTAACTTTTCATTCTGTAGAGGGCGTGGATTATCTCTTTGTTTCCTGCTGCAAATCCTACCCTCCAGCCTGCCATTGAGTAGGTCTTTGAGAGAGAGTAGAACTCAACTGCAACCTCTTTTGCACCTTTTACCTGAAGGATGCTTGGAGGAACGTACTCATCGAAAGCTATTTCAGCGTAAGCCAAATCCTGAATGACGATCAGGTTGTTGTCTCTCGCAAAGTCAACAATCTTTTCAAAGAAAGAGAGGTCAACACAGGCAGTTGTTGGATTGTGAGGAAAGTTGAGGATTAAAAGCTTTGGTCTTGGCCAGCTTTCTTTGTAGGCTTTGATGATGGAGTCGAGAAATCCATCTTCCTCTCCCGGGATCAGTGGAACAGATCTAACGTCTCCGCCTGCGATAATTATCGAATAGGGATGAATAGGGTAAGCGGGACTTGGAACAATAGCAACATCTCCGGGGTTTATAAGAGTAAGGGCAAGGTGAGCAAGTCCCTCTTTTGAACCGATAGTTGTTATAACCTCTGTTTCTGGGTCGAGATCAACGTCGTACTTTCTCTTATACCAGAGAGACAAAGCTTCCCTTAGCTTGTAGAGTCCTTTTGTCTGAGAGTACCTGTGGTTCTTAGGGTTTTGAGCAGCTTCACAGAGTTTATCAACTATGTGCTGAGGTGTGGGAAGATCAGGGTTTCCCATTCCAAGGTCAACTATGTCTTCTCCTGCACGTCTCATCTTTGTCTTGAGATCGTTTACAACAGCAAAAACGTATGGAGGAAGCCTATCTATCCTTGCAAATTGAAATTTCGACATTTTCTGCTCTCTCCAGGAACATAGATTTTAAAGTAAATGTTATTTTACAGAAAAGAACTGTAAATTAGTATAATCTCACCTGCGCAGGTGAACGGGAAGTCCGGTGAAAGTCCGGCGCTGTCCCCGCAACCGTGAGCAGGG
>CAJXJV010000153.1 GCA_913055135.1 uncultured Desulfurobacterium sp.
AAGAGCTCTATCAATTCTATTTGGGCATCTTCAAGAGTTTTATACCTTTTCATCCCGGTTACCTGATTAATCAAAAATTATTGTTGCAATTGCGTGCTTATAAACGAGAGATTTACCCTTGGGTGCTGTCATTGCCAGAGTGAAGTTATCGAAGTCAAGAAGTGTTCCTTCCAGTCTGGTTCCACTGATAAGAAAAACTGTAATTTCTTTACCTATCAGTGAAGTCAGCACTTGATCCTGGAGAGAAAGCTTCTTTTCTTTTTTCTTTTTTTCCTTTTCTTCTTTTTCTACCTCTACTGCTTCCTGTTTTTCATCTTGTTGCTGTACTTCTTGAGGTTCTATCTCTTGGGGTTCTGTTTTCTTTCCTTTTTCCTGTTCTACCAGAGCCACTAAAAGACCTTTCCCACGTTTTGATTCAGCTTTTACTAAAGATTCTTCTTCTAATTCAGCAAGCGCTTTTTTAACAAGATAAGGAGTTGAATTAGCAAGATGAGCGAGTTCTTCTAAAGTTCCCGAATACTCCCCAAACTCTGAAAGGTATTCTCTTAACCAGATTTTAACTTTTTCGGCTTTCGATGGAGAAGCCATGATTTCCTCCCACTTTCAAAATGGTTACTCCTTGTAATTTTGCAAACCGCAAGAATTTATAGTTCACAGTTTTTTGTCTATTGTAAGCTTCCTTTTAAAAAAGATTTATCCTTAATTTTCTGATAGAACCATCCTCTCTACAATTTAGCAAAATCGTAAGAAAAAGTAAAGATTAAGTTTTAATCTTAGGTAAAATTTTATTCTCAAGAATTTTCGTGTCAAGAGTGCCTCTTATAAAGTTTTCATCTTTTAAAAGTTTTATATGGAAAGGTATCGTGGTTTTAAGATTTCCTTCTATTAAAAATTCTGAAAGCGCTCTTTCACCTCTTTTTATTGCTTCTTCTCTTGTCTCTCCCCAGACAATTAGTTTCGCAAGCAGAGAGTCATAGTACTGGGGAACTGTATATCCTTCGTAAATGTGTGTATCTACTCTTACTCCAAATCCTCCGGGAATTAACAGTTTTTCTATTTTCCCGGGAGCAGGTCTGAAACCTTTCTCATAATCCTCACAGGTTATTCTAAATTCTATAGCATGACCTTGCAATTTCACATGATCTATATCAAACTTTTCTCCTGCAGCAGCCATAATCTGCTTTGCAATTAAGTCCTTCCCGGTCACAAGTTCTGTAACAGGATGTTCAACCTGAATACGGGTATTCATCTCAATAAAGTAAAAGTTTTTATCCTTATCAACTAAAAACTCTACTGTTCCAGCTCCTTCGTAGTTAATGAATTCAGCAATTCGTTTAGCAGCATCAGAAAGCTTATTTCTCAAATTATCATCTACAAATGGAGAAGGAGCTTCCTCCAGAACTTTCTGATGTCTTCTCTGAAGAGAACACTCTCTCTCCCCAAAAGTTATAACGTTTCCAGCCTGGTCTGCAACTATCTGAATTTCTATATGACGGGGATTT
This sequence comes from uncultured Desulfurobacterium sp., assembly GCA_913055135.1. Taxonomy (GTDB): domain Bacteria; phylum Aquificota; class Aquificia; order Desulfurobacteriales; family Desulfurobacteriaceae; genus Desulfurobacterium. Next base: position 1,503 of record CAJXJV010000153.1, read on the forward strand.
TCTACGTACTTTTCAATGTAAACTTCTCCACTTCCAAAAGCAGCTTCAGCCTCAGCCATTGCCGTAACAATAAGAGTCTCTGCCTCTTCCGGAGAAGTGATGAGCCTCATACCCCTGCCGCCACCACCGTGAGCCGCTTTAACAAGAACCGGATAACCAATCTCTTCACAGACCTTCAAAGCTTCCTGAACACTTTTTACTATCCCACTACCTCGAACGACAGGTACACCAGCCTTTATTGCGATTTCCCTTGCCTTTGCCTTATCTCCCATCAGAACCATAGTTTCTGGAGAAGGACCTATGAACTTCATTCCACAGGCTGTGCAGATCTCAGCAAAACCTGGATTTTCAGACAGGAACCCATAACCGGGATGAATCGCATCAGCGCCGGTTATTTCAGCTGCAGAAATAATAGCCGGAATGTTTAAGTAACTCTCCTGTGGAAGGGGACCACCTATACAGACCGCTTCATCTGCGAGAAAAACGTGGAGTGAATCCCTATCGGCAGTGGAGAAAACGGCAACCGTTTTTATTCCAAGTTCCCTACATGTGCGTATTATTCTGACAGCAATCTCGCCTCTATTTGCTATGAGGATTTTTTTAAACATAAGAGACCACCTTACGCTTTTTCTATATAGAAGAGAGGCTGACCGTACTCTACAGGCTGACCGTTCTCTACCAGAATCTTTCTTACTATACCAGAAACCTCTGACTCTATTTCGTTCATAACCTTCAGTGCTTCAATGATACACAGGGTTTGCCCCTTTTCTACATAATCACCTTCTTTCACAAAAGGTTCTGCCCCAGGAGCAGGAGCTCTGTAAAAAGTCCCAACCATAGGAGATTCTACAACGTAATAGTCCTTTGCAGGTTCAACAACCTCTTCCTTTTCTGCTTCAACTTCTCGAACGACTGTTTCCTGAACAGGAATCTCTTTTACTTTTTCTCTGGCAAACTTTGCCCTTAGCTTTATCCCCTCAGTTTCTATCTCTATTTCCTCAATTGAAGTGTTTTCAAGGGATTTGAGGAGTTCCTTAACCTTGTCTAACAAAATTTCCTCCTTTCACACTACTTAATGTTAACCCTTTCTATGTACTCTCCAGTCTCTGGATTCACCCTTACGTAATCGCCTGGATTTATAAACATGGGCACCTGCACAACAGCTCCTGTCTCAAGAGTAGCCGGCTTTGTAACGTTTGAAACGGTATCGCCCTTAAATCCTGGTTCTGTATCTGTAATTTGAAGGACAATGCTCTTTGGAAGCTTAACGGAAATAGCTTCCCCCTTATAAAACTGAACCATTACAGTTGTATTTTCTTTGAGAAACTTTGCTTTATCTCCTAAAGCAGATGCAGAAACTCCAACCTGCTCATAGGTTTTTGTGTCCATAAAGTAGTAGAACTCTCCGTCGTTGTAGATGTATTCCATTTCTCTTTCTTCAAAATCAGCTAACTCCAATTTCTCACCTACTTTGTAGGTTTTCTCAACGACGTTCCCGGTCTTCAGGTTTTTAAGCTTTATCCTGGCAAAAGCCTGTCCTTTTCCAGGTTTAACATGTTCGTAGTCAATTATTTCGTAAGGATATCCTTCAATCTCAAGCTTCATTCCCTTTGTTATCTGGTTTACATCTATGGATGCCAATTTTAACCTCCAGAGAGAAATTTTAGAAATTATAACAGTTGTTTTAGCGTATGCTAAAATTTCAACTGGAGGTGGGTTTGAAGAAGTTATTACTGTTATGTTTTCTACCTTTTGTTTTTTCCTTTACGATGTGTGGAAACAGAGGGGATCCCTTACCACCCCTTCAGTTTACTCCAGAAACACCGGAAATCTCAGGTATTGACCAGGCGTATAGGAACTTCTTAGTAAAGTGGCAACCGGTCAAAAAGTTTTCAGATGGAAGGAAACTGGCAAATTTAGAAGAGATTTACTACATAGTCTCAGTCAACTTTGGAAAAGAGAAAATAAAAACAAAAAACACTTACTTCCTTGACAGTAAAGTGGTTTCTGAAGGTGAAAAAAGATGTTACACAATCACTGCTGTTTACAGAGGAAAATATTTCAGCCAGCCCTCAGAACCCTTTTGTGCTGTGGCAAGAAAGCCGATAGAAGAAATACCTGAAATTCTAAGTTACATCGCCGGTGACGGTTTTGTTAAGTTTGAGTTAAAACCAACCACTGATTATTCCATAGAAGTTTTCAGAGACCCGTCTCTACACATTTCTCCCTACAAAACTCTTTCTCCCAAAACTTCTGAGTTCGTCGATAAGAACGTAGTAAACGGTAAAGAGTACAGTTACAGTTTCAGATTCTCAAAAGGTAATCTGAAAGGAAGGTTTTCAAAAACCTATAATTTGACCCCTGAAGACAGGACACCTCCAGAACCACCGGAAAATGCATTCCTGATAAGAAAAGGAAATAGTTGTACTATCCTCTGGGAACCTTCATCTTCTAAAGATGTAAGTGGTTACGTAATCCTCAAATATGGAAAGGTTGTGGGGTTTACTGGAAGAGGTATATACTTTTTTCTTCCAGAGTGTCCAGAAGGTTCTTACTA
>CAJXJV010000154.1 GCA_913055135.1 uncultured Desulfurobacterium sp.
ATCTTGATAACATCTTGACAGCTATTCTCTCTCATCCATTTCTGTTTGAAAAAATCTTTGTAAGGGAAGAGAATATATACAAAATTACTGATGAATATAAGCCTGAAAACAGACCAGGCAATGAAGTTATCAGAAAAGTTTTAAAGCTTGCATTGTCTTACAGTATAAGACATTCATCAATAATGCACTTCCCAAAAGAATTAGAGATAAGAAAAAAGAATGATTCATTTAGTTTTATCTGAACATAGTGGGATATAAAGTCTTTAGCGGTTTCCCTTCTAACTCCAACAAGAATGCGTTTTATCTGAACATAGTGGGATATAAAGTTTTCTCTATATCTCTTTTGCTTCCAGCTTCAATCTGGAGTAAAGAAAAAGATGAGAAATGATAAAGAAAAAAATGAGAAAAACGTAAGAAGGCGTAAGGAAACGTAAAAAGGTGTAAAAGGAAAAATCAAGAAAAAGATGAGAAATTTTTGGCTGTTCTCGGAAATTTCTCATTTATTTCTTTACTTTTCAAGAAAAAGTTGAGAAATTTGTTAGGCTATGCTAATAGTTGAATCCTGTCAAATTCAGGTTAAATTTCATTAGTAAGCGGTGGTGAAAGCCAGAAAGTCGCCCTGGCTGGCTGGTGGCACTCCTTTTAGGAGTGGCATCTATGGAGGGGGTGGGCGTCCTCCCACCACCGCTTTATTCCAGCTTTCCTTTTAGCAGTTGATAGCGAGAATGCTTTAAGTCGGGAATTTCCACGAGTCCTGCAGTTTTGAGTAGATTGACCAATATCTTTTTTCGCCTTCCTTCTACCTTAATCTTTACAGGAGTCTCCAGTTTAACTACAAACTTAGCTTTTTTACCAGGAACACTTTTCACAAAAAGGAGAGCAGGTTTTCCGGATTTATCTTTTGTATCAAGAAGTATCGCTTCTGGAGAATTAAGGTTTTTAGGTATCCGATAGAGATCCTTAACGGAAATGGCTGCTCCTCGGCTACTTTTAGCATTTCTTATCATGTGGAGAATTCCTTTGTCGTTTACAGTTATCACTGGAGTTTTAATTCTAAATCCTGTCAGCTTTTCTACAAGTTCTCGTATTTCCTTTTCTATCCAACCAACATTTTTAAGTTCTCCCTTAGGTTTCCAATCGCTTTTTATTATTTTCTTTACCCAGTTCATAAATTCACGGGTCTTAGGCTGAGTAAATCCAAAGGCTTGTTTAAGCTTCTCTTCAGTAAGTTCTTGGAATATACCTTTTGCCGTTTCTATTAGGTCTTCTAAGATGCCGTAGTTTAAGGCTCTGTCTATTAATGAGTCTGGAATTTCGTAGATTGCTTTTTCTGGATTTCCTTTAAACTGGTGTTCTTTGAGAATCTGTGGGTCTTTGAATTTACCAGTTAGCTTTGAGGGCTTTAAAACAATTTCTCTTTTACGGAGCTTTCCATCTTTTGTAAACTCAACGGTGGTAAACTTCTTTCCGAGTTCACCTCGGTGGACAGGGTAAACGGTACTTCTGCAGTTGTAGTGGTTAGGTGGGTAAAACCTGTCCCAGAACGGATCGTCTTTCGGTTTTATGGTCCCATGGAGTTTCCTGCAGAGTTTTGTGGTGTGTCCATCGAGGATGGCGTTATACATAAGATAGTGAACGGATTTGCTATTCCTGAAATAGCTCTGCTTACCTGCATTGTAGGCTGTCATTACATTTGTGTTATAGTGAGTAGATAAGTGTGCAGAGGTAAGGTCTGGTAGGAGTTTTTTAACTTCTTGAAGAACTTCGGCTTTTGTTTTCCCTTCTTTTAGTCCTTTTTCGTAGATGGTTTTTAGTTTGTTGATAAGGTCTTCAGAAGAAACATAGGCGATTGTGAAAGCTCTGAATTTAAGGTGATCACTAAGCTCGTTAAATTCCTCTCTTGTCATTGGAATCATTGAGCGAAGGTAAGTAATTGCTTCTTTGTAGGGAAGAGTGAAGTGGTCTGATAGCTTTATTTCTCCTGTAAGTTTTGCTCCGTGGTAGTGTCCAAGGAGAAAGGAAAGGGTTATAACTATGTGGAGAAAATCGGTAAATGTTTGAATTTCTTTTTCCTTGATATGTGGATTTTCAAGCCTTTCTTTAAGGATTTTTGTTAGAAAGTCGGTATTTTCTTTTTTGATTTCATTGACTATGGAGAGGAAGTTATCTACAAGTTCCCCCTGGATTTCCAGAGGACTTTTTTCTTCAGTGCTTAAAAAAAATTTACTGGTTTACCTCCGGAGAGAGAAATAGATTGTGTAGGACTATTTGTTATTACCTCTTCCCCTTCTTCTGGTTCTGGAACATTGAGACGGCGGTATAAATAGCTTGCTGGGACTTTGAGTCCTTTATCTATTGCTTTGAAAATGTCATCAAGTTCTGCTTCGTTCGGAATTTCAAATTTAAATTGGCACTTTTCTTGAATGTCGTTTAGTTCAAGTATCCAGCGAATAAGGGTAATATTAAGTTTTCTGGCAATGTATTTAGCATCAAGAATTGCAATGTTTTCAAGAGTTTCTTGGTGAACCTTTCCGAGTGCATAAGTTCCAGTTTCAGAATTGTTTGTTGTAAGCGTTTGCTTTGTTATCGCTCTTGAAATTTCTTCATTGCACCAGTTTAGGATATTGGTGAAAGAATAAGTTCCACTCATGGTCTGAATAATTTTTATGTCGTCAACTCCCTGGATAAAGGCAGTGGCTCCTGATTTAACAGAAGCTAAGTCTTCTGCTATTTTTCTGAGCTTACTCTCATCGTCTATATCTCCTTCTTTTTTTATTCCAACAAGAGGAGGATTGGCATATTTCTCCTGGTAAGCAAAAACTTGGTTTAGTGTCTCATATTTAAGTTTCCAGGCAGGATAACAGGCTTTTAGAATGCTTTCTCCGTAAGGATTCTCAGGTGTCGGATTTCTTCTAAAGTAGATAATTCTGTAAGGAGGTGCTTTGTGGTCCCCTGTTGGAGTTTTAATGTAAAGTTCTCCTTTGGGTGTCCAGCGGAAGTATCTGGGATGAGCAGGATCTATCGAAGCAATTTTGAAAAAATTGTTTTCCAATTTCCAGTTAACTACAAAGTAGTAGGAACCAAAAACAAGAAAGTTTAATGCTGATTCAAGGTCTTTTTCAAAGTCTATTTCTTCAAGTGCATATTGAACTTTATCGACTGCCTTTTCATCTCCATCAAAGAAATGGGGTATTGAGAGAATAGCTGCTTTCCTTGCTTCAAAAGAAGCTGAAACTTGAGCATCAAGAAGCATGTACTCTATAAGACTGTAGAACTCCTCTGTGTCAGGTTTTGAATAAAGCTTTGTAGGTAGTTCAAGGAACTGTTGAGTGAATTGAACACTGTTTCCTATCTTCAATAGAGAGGATACTGCAGATAGTTGTTTGGAGTCCTTTGTCTGCTTCTGTTTAGAATCTTTCTTTTGTTTCATGTTGTACCACCGTTATAGATGTTGTTCTTTTGGGTTCTTCTTTCCCGCAGTCTCCAAGCCAGTCTTTCAGAATTTGTCTTGCTTCTTGAAGCTTATCAGCAGATACCTTTTCTGTTTCGTTCATCGCATAGAGCTGGTAGATTGCATCTTTCAGGAGATAAAGCTTTGCTATTCCTTTTTCGTCTTCTGTGAGTTCTTTTTTTCCACATTTTTTAAGCTTTATAAAAAGCTTTTGAGACGCAATGTTTATTGCTCTTTCAATAACAGAATCATCAGCTTCTCCCATTTCGCTGTTGAACGTAAGGCTCTCAAGGAGGTCTTCAGGTAGGTGATTTTTAATGTCATCTGTACTTATCAACTCCTTGAGTTCTTCCACTTTCATTGCAATCAAATCTCCTGGTTATTGGTTTCCTCTGTTCCACAAAAAGAGGAAAAATTTAAAGCTCCCCAAACGGGGGAGCGAAAAGGTCGTTTAAACTACTTTTGCATCAATTATTGCGTCTGGGACCGGAATTGTGAGGGGTTTGCTCTGGGCTTCAAGTTCAATGGTCTTTCCGCTGTCTTTCTGGGCTATAAAGATAGGAAGTGCTCTTAGGTCTGCTCTTAAATCA
>CAJXJV010000155.1 GCA_913055135.1 uncultured Desulfurobacterium sp.
TCTCCAAATATTGGAGGCTTCCTTGCAAAGATTGCCACCCTTTTTGAAATGATTGAAGGAATCGTCTCCACATAATCTGCACCAACAAGTTTCAGTTTTTCCTTGAACTCTTCCTTTTCTGCAAGTGCAAGTATGAAGAAAGGAGATATTCCATTTTTCGTCACAACATTCTTCAAGGTTAGGGTTATGGCAAGATTTCTGTAATCATCCATCGTGGCAACGATTGCTCCAACAGCCTTATCAATACCTGCTAAGTAAAGAGTGTTTTCATCTGCAGGGTCAAGTTTCAGGTAATAGTTAATTTCGTGCTCCTTTGCAAACTCCTCCAGATTGTCCGATACATCTACAACAACAACAGGAATTCTGTAATGTTTCATCTCTTTTATCATGTGAAGAACGTAGTCATTCATCCCGAAGATTATGTAGTGTCCCTTCAAAGCAGAAATGTCTGAAACCATCTTTCTGAACCTCAGAATTTTTTTAACCTCTCCAGAGGTTACAATGTTTATTAGAACAGCTATGGAATACCCCATCACGCTGCCAACCCCAAGGATCATGACAAATAGATTAAAGATCCTTGCCTTTGCATCCATATTCCACATTTCACCGTAACCGATAGTGGTTACAGTAAGAATTGTCATGTAAAAAGCTTTCAGAAGATCAACCCCTGAAATTACCATATATCCAATAGTTGAAAACATTATGGCTATGAGACCGACAATTAGAGGAGCCCGGAATTTCATCAGGATTTCAAGAATTTTCTCCTGACCGTACTTGGCGGGAATTCTTTTCTCTATCCTTCTCAAATACCCTCCCTCAAGAACCTGTAAAGCCTCTCAAGCCCCTCTTCGATATCCTTTTCATCAGTACAGAAGGAAAATCTGACAAATCTATCGGTTTCATTATAACCAAAGTCCCTACCCGGCGTTATTGCCACTCCTGTTTTTTCCAGAACTTCAAACGCAAAAGAGTAACTATCATTTGTAAACTCTGAAACATCAGCAAAAATGTAAAAAGCCCCTTCAGGCTCAACGGGTATTCTAAAGCCGATTTCCTTCAATCCCTGAAGCATCAAATCCCTTCTTCTTTTAAAGATTTCCACATTTCTCCTTAGCTCTGATAAACACTCTTCCTCAAAACAGACAAGGGCTGCATACTGGGAAAGGGTCGGAGGAGAAATGGCAATATTCTGAAGAACTGCTGTCATATCTTCTACCATCCATTCAGGTACAACAACCCAGCCAAGTCTCCATCCAGTCATCAAAAAGAACTTTGAAAAACCGTTTACGACGACAGCCCTATCAGTTACTTCAAGAACTGATGGTGCCTTTCCTGAATAGACAAGACCGTGGTATATTTCATCTGAAACAAGAAAAACCTTTTCTGACAGTTTTTCTAACTCCCTCTTAGAGTAAATCGCTCCTGTCGGATTCGATGGAGAGTTGAGAATGAGTACTTCCGTTTTTAGATCCCTTAGAGAAATCTTGAATCCACTTTCCGGATTTACAGGTATGGAAACACTTTCAAGGTTCAAAAACCTCAACATGTTCTTGTAACAGGGATATCCGGGATCTGCGTAGCTAACCTTTCCCACCTTTTCCGAAACCACCTTCAAAACGGACAGAAGTCCGGGAGAGCTCCCCGGCGTTACGATGACCTGATCGGGTGAAATGTTTATACTGTAAGCTTTCTCATAATACTCTGCTATTTTTTCCTTTAGCGGTCTAATTCCTGTACTTTCAGTGTACTTCAGCTCAACAGTTTTCACAACTTCTGCTGCTCTTCTTTTTATAACCTCCGGAACGGGAAGATCAGGTTCTCCAACCTCAAAGTGAATTACACTTCTCCCTGACGCCTCAAGCTCTTTTGCCCGTTCCAGCACCTTCATTACATAAAACGGCTCTATTAATAACTTCCCCATAGTTTTCCTCTCTCTTCTCTCCAACCTCCTTTAGCCTTACACCTACAACCTCTCCCGGTTTCAGCTCCTCATCAACAACCATTCTTATGTAGTTACCACTTAAAACAACCGATTTCCCATCTTCTAAGCTTGATAGCACCAAGGAATCAAGCTCTTTACCAACAAACCGTTTTCTGTAAGAGATACTCTTCTCTTTACCAATCTCTCTCAATATCGCCGCTCTTTCCTTCTTTTCCAGAGAAGAGACAGAATCCTTCATCTGAGATGCAACAGTACCCTTTCTTGGAGAGTAGGGAAAAACATGAAGATATCCAAAAGGAATTTCCTCTATAAGCCTTTTAGTCGATTCAAAATCCTCCTTTGTTTCACCAGGAAATCCAACCATAACGTCTGTTCCTATGCAGATATCAGGATTCTTAGAAAGTATCTTTTCAATAACCTCTCTGAACTCTTTTCCAGTGTACCTTCTCCTCATCAGGTTTAAAATCCTGTCACTTCCACTTTGAAGCGGTATGTGAAGGTGTGGAGCAACTTTTGGAGAGGAGGTAACAACATCTATGAGCTCATCGGTAAACTCTATAGGCTCAACCGAACTGATTCTCAGCCTGTACAGTCCCGGAACTTCAAGAATTTTCTCTATCAGTTTTGCAAGATTGATATCTTCATCAAGATCCAATCCATAGCCTCCAAGGTGTGTACCGGTAAGAACTATCTCTTTGTAACCAGCGTCAACCAGCTCCTTAACTTGCTCTAAGACCTTCAGAGGCTCTTCGCTAAACATTCTTCCCCTTGCTTTTGGAATAATACAGTAGGAACAGAAGAGCTCACATCCTTGCTGAATCTTAAGAAATGCTCTCGTTTTTCCTTCATAGTGTCTGATTGTCAGAGGATAGAACCGTTTTTCTTTCCAGATTCCTTTTAAGTAGAGTCTTGGAATTTCACCTTTTAACCTCTTCTCAACTATGTCAACAATCTGGAACTTCTCAACATTTCCGGTTATCAGATCAACCTCTTTTACACATTCCACATCAAAAGGATAGACCTCTGAGTAACAACCCGTGGCAACAACTAACGCTTCAGGATTCCGGTGTTTCGCCTTTCTTAGTGCTTTTCTGGACTTTGCATCTGCAACAGAAGTAACTGTACAGGTGTTAACAACGTATATATCTGCTTTTTCTGAAAAATCAACAATTTCATAACCACGCTTTCTGAACTGTTCCTCCATATAGGCAGTCTCGTGGAAATTCATTTTGCATCCAAAGGTACAAAAAGCCACTCTTTTCATAAACCTTCCTTTTTAAAAATAGTTCTCAATAAATATAACCTATGCAAGCTGAGATAGGAGCTCCTCACCTAAGAGTCTTAGTCGCCCTATTCCAATTGGTTCTCTTTCTTTCTCCCGAACGAGGATTATTCTCTTCCCTGAGAAGGCTTTTCTTACTTTCTCAACTTCTCCTCCTCTGAATCTATTAAAAACAACCAGCTCAACTTCAATTCCTGAAGCTTCCAGCTCATCAACCGTCTTTTTCGCAATCTGAATGGGTAGAACAGCGGGGCTAACAACAATTCCAAAGAGAGTTTTTTCACGGTTGAGGAGAACACTTCTCAGCGTTTCAATCTGCTCCTTTCTCTTCACAAGAACCGAGAGAACAGTATCCTGAGAATAAACCTCCTCAAGCTTTCTTTTATCCTCAAGATCTGAATAGAACTGAAGCTTTAGAGCCTCTTTTCGTAAATCTATAAGCCGATGAAGCCATCTGTTTAAAAGGGATGGAAGAGAAACCAACCTTAGAGTGTAACCAGAAGGAGCTGTATCAAAAACTATTCTGTCGTAACTCTTTTCAGATTCTGAGATGATTCTGTGGATAACATCAAGAATCGCCAGTTCAAAGGCTCCCGGAGAGTAGTAGGCAAGCTTTATCTCTTCCTTTATCTCCTCAAGGATTACAGGGCTTACGATTTTTTCGGCCTCCTTCTCTATTCTCTTGAGGTAGTTCTTCATCTCCTTCTCAACGTCAACTTCAATGGCGTAGAGGTTGTCACAGACCTTTTTTACGTTTCCGCCGATATTTTTTTTGAGGGCTAAGGAAAGGGAGT
>CAJXJV010000156.1 GCA_913055135.1 uncultured Desulfurobacterium sp.
TATCTCGTGTATGATTGGCGCAGAAATAGGATGGTTAGTAGTTAGTGGTTAGTGGTTAGTGGTTAGTAGTTAGTAGTTAGTAGTTAGTAGTTAGTGGTTAGTGGTTAGTGGTTGGTGGTTGGTGGTTAGTGGTTGGTGGTTCGGGATCGGGAGATGGTGAAACACTCAAATCTCAAAAAAGTTCCTAATAAATCGGTCTTTTTTCTTTTTTTATTCGGCTTTTCCATCTTAGCTTCAATGGCTATCTTAAAATATTTCTCCCTTCATTCTACCTTCTTTGATTTAGGGATTTTTGATAAGATTTCTTTTGTAAATGCAAATTTTTATTTTCAGCCTCCCTTCCTATGCCATGCCCATCTTTTCTCTTTATTTTATGCTTTTCTCTACAAACTCTTTCATACAGGTATTGTTTTCACCTGGTATGGAGCTGTTGTTGCTGCTTCTGTTGCTGCTTTTCCAATTTTCGTCAAAAGTTCAAGGGCAGCAATTGAAGCTGTTGACAGAAATCTTATAAAGGTTTCCTATACTCTTGGAAAGGGCGAGCTCCAGACCTTTTTCAAAATCGTTCTTCCACTTGCAAAAAAGGGTATTGTTGCAGCACTTATTCTCTCCTTTGCAAGAGCTCTTGGAGAGTTCGGAGCAACCCTTATGCTTGCAGGGAATATTCCTTTCAAGACGAATACAATTCCCCTCGAAATATACAGTGCCGTTTCGGGAGGAGATTTCCAGAAAGCCAACATTCTGACTGCAATTACAGCTGTAATTTCCATTGCAATTATCTACCTGATAAACAGACTAACTCAAGGAGGAAAGAGATGGTAGTTTTTACTGAAAGTGAAATTGATAGACTTGTTGAGGATGATGTCCCTTACTTTGATTTAACAACCTTCGTTCTTGGAATTGGGAATAAAGAGGGAGAGATAACTTACTCTTCAAGACACGAAACGGTAGTTTGCGGAACTGAGGAGTGTAGGAGAATACTTGAAAAGTTTGGTGCAAAAGTTCTTGAGTCTGTTCCCAGCGGAACGTTGGTTTCAGCAGGTGAGGTTTTACTAAGGGCAAGAGGAAAAGCTGAAGTACTTCATAAAGTCTGGAAAGTAACACAAAACATTCTGGAATACGCATCGGGAATAGCTACCAGAACTAAAAATTTGGTTGACCTTGCCAAAAGTGTTAATCCTGATGTCGAGGTTGTTACAACGAGAAAAACTTTTCCTCTTTCCAAGAGAATTTGCATAAAAGGAATTCTTGCTGGAGGAGCTTTCCCTCACCGCTTAGGGCTTTCTGAAACCATTCTGATTTTTGAGCAGCATTTAAAATTCTTTGGAGGTTTGGAAAATTTTTTGAAGGAGCTACCTTCTATAAAAAAGAGAGTTCCAGAGAAAAAAATCACAGTAGAAGTAAACTCAGTGGAAGAGGCTTTTAAGGCTCTGAAAGCTGGAGTTGATGTGGTTCAGCTTGATAAGTTCTCGGTAGAAGATGTCAGGAGAGTTGTAGAGTTTAAAAGGGAGAATGTACCTTTTGCAAAAGTGGCTGCCGCTGGTGGCATAAATGAACAAAACATCAAACTCTATGCTTCTACAGGAGTTGACATCATAGTCTTAACCTGTGCCTACTTTGGCAAGCCTGCAGATATTAAGGTAAGGATAGAGCCATGTTAACTGTCTCTGTCAGGAAAAACCTGAAAGATTTCTCCTTAGACGTAGATTTCCATTCTGAATCTAAAATAACTGCCCTTTTTGCCCCTTCCGGTTCCGGTAAGAGCCTTACCCTTCAGACTATTGCCGGACTTATGAAGCCAGACGGAGGGAGGATAGAAGTTAATGGAGAAGTCTTCTTTGACTCTGAAAAAGGAATCAATCTTTCTCCTCAGCAGAGAAAAGTGGGATACCTCTTTCAGGACTATGCTCTCTTTCCACACATGACAGTTATAGAAAACATCCGCTACGGTAGTAAAGATGAAAAACTTATAGAGAGGCTGCTAAGGATTCTTGAAATAGACTCAATCAGGAATAAGTACCCTTCTGAGATCTCTGGTGGTCAGAAGCAGAGGGTTGCTCTGGCGCGAGCTCTTGCAACCAGACCAAAAATTCTTCTTCTCGATGAACCCTTTTCTGCTCTCCACAAAAGCCTACGCCTCTCTCTTTATAGAGAAATAAAAGAAATCCAGAGGATTTTTGAAATACCGATTGTCCTTGTAAGCCACGACATAGATGAGGTCTTTGAGTTAGCAGATTTCATGGTAGTAATGAATGAAGGAAAAGTTGTTCAGCTGGGGAAACCTTTTGATGTCTTTATGAATCCAAGAAATGAAAAGATTGCAAGGCTTTTGGGTCACAGAAGTTTTCTCAAAGGAAGAGTCCAGAAGTTAGAAAGAAGTTACGTTTCTGTAGAAACAGAAAAGGGCTTTGTTTTCAAGTGTAAAAAGAACTCAGATTTGAAAGTAGGAGACAGGGTCATAGTATCTGTTCTTCCTTTTTCACTTGCTTTAAATCCAGCTGTTGAATCTACACGGGTTATAGCACTTGTTAAAAAGATTATTTCTGGAAGAGAAATTACAAAAGTTGTTATAGACCTTGGAGAAGAAATTGAACTGTCTATTCCGTCTTCACTTTCTCCAAACTTTATAATAGAGGAAGGAAGAACAGCTACTTTCTACCTTTGCGCAGATTTCATGCCAGTTATTAAGGAGGACTTATGAAAAGGAAAGTAAGAGTAGAAGATGCAGTTGGAATGGTTTTAGTTCACGACATTACGGAAGTTGACCTTAACAGAAACTTTAAGGGAAGAGTTTTCAAAAAGGGACACATAATAAAAGAAGAAGACGTTGAAAAGCTGAAAAAGCTTGGAAAAGACTTTATTTACGTTTTGGAGCTTTCAGAAGATGAAATTCATGAAAACGATGCAGCAATTCTCCTTGCAGATGCTTTAATGGGAGAGAATACCTACAGGGATGAAGAACCTGTAGAGGGGAAATTAAACATTTATTCAAAAGTTTTTGGTGTTGTAAAGATTGATGTTGAAAAGCTTACAGCTTTCAACATGGTTGGAGAACCTTCATGTCCGACAATTCACACAAATATGTACGTAAAAGAGGGTGATAAGATCGCATCTGTCAGGATAATCTCTCTTGTAGCAAAGAGAGAGGAAATAGAAAGGGCAGTGGAGATTGTTAAAGGTGGAATAATCAGAGTGGTTCCTTTTGAGGAGAAAAAAGCAGGAATAATCATAACCGGTAACGAGGTTTATTACGGAAGGATAGAGGAGAAGTTCTACGACAGGTTAAAGCCAAAGCTGGAATTTTTCAAGACTAAGGTTGAGGAAAAGGTAATCCTTCCAGATGACAGAGAAGCAATCAGGAAAAAAATAGAAGAATTTGCAGGAAAGTATGACATCGTTGTTTTAACTGGTGGAACTTCTGTAGATCCAGACGACGTAACCTATAAAGCTGTAAAAGATGCTGGAGTTGATAACTTCATAAGGGGAAACCCTATTCAACCCGGGAATATGCTCAGTATGGGATGGCTTAACGGAAAACCGATTGTTGCTGTTCCAGCAGCCGCACTTTTCTTCAAAGCAACCTCTTTTGATATCTGGCTTCCAAGGCTTCTGATTGGTGATGTAATAACAAAAGAGGAAGTTGCTGCAAAAGCCCATGGAGGTCTATGTCACAACTGTCCAGTCTGTGTATTCCCAATTTGTCCTTTTGGAAGACCATAATAAGGAAGTAAAAGTGAAGAGTTCAAATTATTTCCAACTGATTATGTAAAACCTTCTGCTGTAGTTCTGAAGGTCTTCTATTTGGAACTTGATACGAAAATAGTCCCATTTTTCCCTTCATAGCGCTAACATTTTGTCAGTTCTTGAACTGAATGCCCGGTTCTCTTGTCTATTCCTGTTCTTTGCCAAAATGCTATTATTCAGAGATATTTTATGAACAGTATTGAATATGTGTAGAGATCGGTTATTACACTTTTTCATCTTCCCTGCTATCATA
>CAJXJV010000157.1 GCA_913055135.1 uncultured Desulfurobacterium sp.
CTAAACCAATACCACCGGTACTCTCTTTGAGTCCTCCTCTCAGGACAAATTTGCTACCGGGATGTATCCAGTTGTCATCAAAGATCCTTGCATATTGAAGAGTAAACTCGGTTTTGTAGTTCTTTTCTATCTCTTCCTTTCTTTCCGTTGCCCCATTGTAGGTTATATAGTAATCCTTTTGATCCATTCTCCCCTGAGAATCTCCGACAATTTCAAAAAGATAGTAATGATCTCCTGAAGGAACAATTTTAAAGGAGAGAACTCCTCTGGTATCTCCAGTTCTGGTATTTACATCTCCGCTAAATCCTATGAAAGTTTTCGTTTTTTCAAATTTGCCTGCCAGCTTGCCAAGCGTTTCTGTTGTCTTTGAAAGGTTCTCGTACAGCTTTTCATCGTTAAAGAGCTTACCAATTGTTCCCTTACCTTCATTCACCTTGGCAAGAAGTGTTTTTAGTTCTCCTGTTGACGCTTTGATGTTTTCTGTGATTTCCTCTATATTTTCAATATTATCTTCACTGAGGATTTTCTGTAGCTGGACTGTCAACTTATCTACTCTCTCTGCAATTTCCGGTACCTTCTCTGAAGCCTTTCTCAAACTGACAATCGTTTCCCTGATATCTTGTCTGTTTTCAACAGTCATCTCAGAAAGCTGCGTGGTGAGCGAGTTTATGTTGTCCATAATCTCTGGTAGTTCTTCCTTTAAAGTCGTTGAAAGGGCAAGTGCATTTTCAAGAACCTCTTTAATTGTCTTTCTGTTCTCCTCCATTATGCTGTTTAGCGTATTTACCGTTTTATCAATGCTTGAGGTAAGATGGGAAACTTTATCCATAATAATTGAAAGTCTGTTCTTGCCATCGGGAGTTATCAGTGCGTTGTTAAACTTCTCAACAGTTTCATAGAGAATACTCATCAATTCATCCATGGAAGCGGTTTCCTTCGTGTTTTCTATGGTTGCTCCAGGTGGTAGAGGAGGAGATGGAGGAGCTCCAGGATTAAGCTCAATGTACTTTTCTCCCATCAATCCCATCGTTTCTATTCTTGCCGTGGCATTTTTGTAGAGTTTAACAGGCTTCAGAAAAAGGATTTCAACCAGCGCTACATTTCCCTTTACCTTAACATCTACAACCCTTCCAACTGTAACCCCGGCAACTCTGACCGGCGCATCTTTCTCAAGCCCTGCTACGTTTTTGAACTGAAGGTAGTAGCGATCTTCTGAAATCTCTCTCCTGAACTTCAAAGGTTCTAAAGTCGTAGCAATTACTCCGAGTCCCACCAAGCTCAGGACTACAAATGCTCCTACTTTCGCTTCAAAGCTAAACTTACCCATGGCTCTGCTCCATCATTGCAGTTATGGGACCTTCCGGCTCTCCATTAATAAACTGTTTAACAACTGGATTTTCAGAAGTTTTTATCTCTTCCGGTGTTCCAATCTGAACTATCTTTCCGTTCCAGAGAATAGCAATCCTATCTGCAATCCTGAAAGCACTATCTATATCATGACTGACCACAACGCACGTCTTCTTAAACTCGCTCTTTAACCTCAAAATCAACCTGTCAAAAACCACAGTCATAATGGGATCAAGACCTGATGTTGGCTCGTCAAAGAGGATACACTTCGGATTCATACAGAGTGCCCTTGCAAGTGCTACTCTCTTTCTCATACCTCCTGAGAGTTCAGATGGATAGAGATCCTCTGTTCCAGAGAGTCCCAGAAGGGAAAGATAGTGTCTCGCCTTTTCTCTTGCTTCTTTTTCTTTAATTCCCTTCTTTTCAACTAAGTAAAAAGCAACGTTGTACCAGACCGGAAGTGAGTCAAAGAGAGCTCCATTCTGGAAAACGTAGGTCAGGGTTTCTCGAAATTTGATAAGTTCATCTCCATCAAGGTTTAAGATGTCCATTCCATATACAACGATTTTTCCACTGTCAGGTTTCATAAGTCCTGCAATCTGCTTCAGTAAAACACTTTTTCCTGTTCCAGATGGTCCCATTACTACAAAGATTTCACCATCGTAAACGGTAAATGTAACACCGTCGTGAACAACGTTCTTCCCAAAAGATTTCTTTAAGTTTTCAACGATAATTACCTCTTTCATAGATCGAACAACCTCAGGATAAAGGTTATCAGGTAGTCAAATATGAGAATTGCTATGGAAGAAACAACAACTGCCTTTGTTGTGGATTCTCCTACTCCTTTTGCACCACCTCGAGTAAAGTATCCGTAGAGACAGCTTATTGTTGCAATGAGAAATCCAAAAACAGCAGCTTTGATAAGTCCATGGTAAACATCATTCATCTCTGCAAGATTCTGGGTATACCTCATGTAAAGGGTTTTGTTGATGTCAAAGATAAATACACTGACAATATAACCGCCGATGTAACCTACAATATCGGAAACGATCGTTAAAAGTGTAACGGCAATAACAGATGTATAAACTCTTGGAGTGATTAAGTATTTAATTGGATTCACTGCCATCATCTGAAGTGCATCTATTTGTTCTGTAACCTTCATAGTTCCGATTTCTGCCGCCATTGCAGAACCTGACCTTGCGGTAACAAGGAGTGCCGATAGAACAGGTCCCATTTCCCTTGCCATGGATATTGCCACAACCCCTCCAATCATGTACTCGGCGTTAAACCTGTGGAAGGCTTCGTACGTTTCAAGGGCGATAACTCCTCCAGTGAAAAGGGAAGTAACTGCAATTACAGGAAGGGAACCTGTTCCAATGGTAGCAAGATGATATACGTAGTGTTGAAATCTTATAGGTTTCCTGAAGGCAAGCATTATTGCCTTTACTGAGATAATCAGCCAGTTACCCCAGAATTCAAGGAAGTTGATCGTTGCCCGACCGATGGCTTCCAGAAACTTAAACAATTTTAAACTCCACCATATATTTAATCTTCAATGGATTTCTGTGAAATTATACTTCTTTAGAGTTTAAAAATTGAGCATTGAGGAAAATTTTTCGTAAACTTTGGCTGAAAAAATGGACGTACAAGGAGAGAGGAATGGCAGAGGAAAAAAGCTTAGAACAGAAAATATTAGAACAGAGGAAAGAAAAAGCTGAAAAACTGAAAGAGTTTGGCTACGAGCCTTACGCCTATAAGTATGAAGTAACTACAACCGCAAAGGAGCTCCTTGGCAGGTTTGGAAGACACAAAGAGGGAGAAGAGAGAGAAAAGGAAGAGCTCCCTGCTGAGGAGTTTTCCTTGGCTGGAAGAATCATGTCAATGAGGATCATGGGTAAAGCTGCCTTCTTCCACATCCAGGATGGCACAGAAAGAATCCAGTGTTACATCAGAAGAGACACTGTTGGAGAAGAGTTTTACAACAAGGTATTTAAAAAGCTCATAGACATTGGAGACATCGTTGGAGTTAAGGGAAAACTCTTCAGAACAAAGACTGGAGAACTGACAGTTGAAGTCTCTGAAATGGTACCTTTAACAAAATCTCTCAGACCCCTTCCAGAGAAGTGGCACGGATTAAAGGACGTTGAGAAAAGGTATAGACAGAGATACCTTGATCTTATAGTTAATCCTGAAGTAAGAGAAATCTTTAGAACGAGAACAAAGATAATAAAGAAACTGAGGGAATTTTTAGACAGCAAAGGATTTATGGAGGTTGAAACTCCTGTTCTGCAGCCGATAGCATCCGGTGCTGCTGCCAAGCCGTTTATCACACACTACAACGCTCTCGATATAGACGTTTACTTGAGGATCGCTCCGGAGCTCTACCTCAAAAGGCTCCTTGTCGGTGGATTTGAAAGGGTTTATGAGCTGGGCAAGAACTTCAGAAACGAGGGAATCAGCACCAGACACAACCCTGAATTCACAATGGTTGAGTTCTACATGGCCTATGCGGATTACAACGACCTGATGGAACTCACTGAGGAGCTTTTTGAATACCTCCTTGACGAGATATTTGGGAAAGGAGTTAGAGAGATAGAGTACCAGGGAACAAAGATTTCATTTGAAAGACCTTTCA